>CABXEZ010000003.1 GCA_902511405.1 uncultured Alphaproteobacteria bacterium | reverse complement strand
CAATACTTACCAAAACTAAAAATGGAATTATCGGATACCTAAGTGTACCTGCAGCAAAAGTTATTGGATCTCCTATTAAAGGAAACCAAGAAATTAAAAGTGACCATTTGCCATATTTTTTGAATAATTTATTTCCTCTATCGATTATTTTGTTATTGATTGGAAACCATGATTTTTTGATAAAAAAATTTACATAAAATCCACAAACCCAATTGAAAAGTGAGCCTAGAACATTTCCCACTGATGCAACAAAAAATAAAATGAAATGATTATATTTTTCTAAACTTAATAAAGTTATAAAATAAGCCTCTGAACCAAAAGGTATAATTGTAGCTACCATAAAGGCAACCGTAAATAATGATAAGTATATCAATTAAAATTTTATTCTTTTGAAAAGTTTTCCATAATAGCAGCTGCGTATTTAATTCCTTTGATATAGTTTTCAACATGTATATTTTCGTCAGGCGCATGTAAGTTTGCTCCTGGATTTGCAAAACCAGTTAAAACAGTAGGCATCCAAACATGTTTTAGAATTGTTCCTTCTGCTGATACACCATTTACTACTGGCTTTTCACCAAAAACCTCTTCTGCTGCCTTGATTATTGCTTTTGAAATATCTTCTTTTACTGAGATTTTATAAGGTGGTTCCGCTGCATCAAAAGCTATAACCTCTAAGTGCCCAAAACCATGATCAATCAAATGTTTTTTTACTTTTTCAATACATTTTTGGGGATTCATATGAGGTAATAATCTAAAATCAATTCTTACTCGTGCTTCATTTGGAACAATAGTTTTATGACCTGGGCCTGTATAGCCAGAAACCATTCCCTGAATGTTTGCAGTTGGTTCATAGGTTCTAGCCTTAATAGCCTCTACCCCATCTCTATCTAGTACAAATTTTTCTATGCCAAATTCTTTTTTTAATGCAGACAGATCAACTCTTTCATTTTTTTCATTGAGAAGATTTATTTCTTCTTCTCCTAACTCATACAACCCTTCATACCAATCTTTTATCAAAATCTTTCTATCTCTTGTCATAATGGTAGATAATGCATGAACAATTTCCCATGGAGGGCTTGGTACCAGAGGAAAGTTAAGTGAATGTATGTCTTTGCTACCGCCTCTAGCTACTAGCTCAATGAACAAAACTGATTTTAATCCTAATTCTACTTCAGGAACTTTTGCAAAAGTATCTACTGTTCCATCTAAGCAATGCATACCATCTGCTTCTAAAAGTTTTTTATTTTTTTCTACCCATGGCCCTAAATGAACTGATCCAATTTCTTCTTCACCTTCATAAAAAAATTTTAAATTTAAAGGCACCTCACCTCTTACTTTAAGGAAAGCTTTAGCTGCTTTGTTGAATGCTAAAAGACCACCTTTATTATCAGTAGCACCTCTTCCATAAATAACATTGTCAACTAATGCGCCCGACCACGGACCTCCATGAGACCATTTTTCAATTGGTTCAGGGGGCTGAACATCGTAATGAGAATAACAAAATAATGTTTTTTTTGATAAAGAAGATTTTAAATGACCAAAGACAAGTGGTGGCCCTCCTGGGATTTCATGAAGTTCTGCTGGTAACCCATCTTTATGCATTTGACTTTTCACAAACTCAGCACACTTCTCTAGTCCAATATTTTGTGCTGAGACAGATGGCTTTCTAATTAATTCTTGTAAATCTGATACATATTCTTCAATATTTTCGTCGATATAGTTATAAATATCTTTCATTATACGTCCTCCTTAGACAAGTTCCATGCATTAACATGTGATCCACTTAATTTATTTAAACTTCCTGAAGCTAATTTTAAAAATGCTGGCGCAAGTTCAATTGGGTCTACCCATTTTTTTTTATACTCATCATCATAATTTTGTTCAGACATCGGGGTATTCATAAACATACCAGGTGTTACTGTAAAAACCTGAATTCCATTTTTAGACCCTTCAATTGCCAAACTCTTCATTAAGCCTTCTAAGCCATGTTTTGATGCACAATAAGCACTTTCATTTTCAAAACCTTCTATGCCTGATCTAGATGATACAAAGATTATAATTCCTTTTTTATTTTTTTTCATATTTGTCCAGGCATAATTTGATAATAAGTATCCACTATTTAAAGAGATATTTGTCATTTCATTCCAATATTTATAAGTAGTTTCTTCAAATGATTTTGGCACTAAAACTGCTGCATTATGAATTAAGATATCAATAAAGACTTTCTCTTCATTAAATTTAGTTATTAAGTTATTTACTGAATTAATATTACTTAAATCACACTTTATATTATTTGCATTTAAAATATTATTTTTAATTAATTTATCATAATTAATATCAATTAAAAAAAGGTTTGCTTTAGTGTTTGCAAAAGACTTTGATATTGCAAGACCTAAACCATCCGCAGCTCCTGTAATCAAAATATTTTGATTTACTAAATCCATATTTACAGATCAATCCATTTCCTTTTTATTGTAGACTCCAGAACTGCATCAACAACTATTTGATTTTTTAATCCATCTTGAAATGTTGAACCATAATCTAAAGATCTATTCTCTTTTATTGCAGAAACTAGCTCTCTTAAAAGACTTAAAACAGAAATGTTCCATATACCTTTATTTAAACCTTCGAGCGATCCATTTTCATCTTCAAAATAATATTTTTTAAAATCTTCACCTTTCCTAGCAAATAAAATTTCCTCAGTTTTATCCTCCAATATAATAGTTCCCTCTGTGCCAAATATCTGTGTTTTGTTTCCCAAAGCATGACTCGCAACTCCACTTAAAAAAATACTCGCTAATCCTCCATTAGTTAATTCTAGAGAAAAATGCGAAAGATCATCTGCTGTCGCTTTCCATGCTTCATTTGTAGTTTTGTCAAAACGATTTTCGACAACAGTAAGAGCTTGACCAAATACTGATTTAATTTCACCACACCACCATCTTATTAAATCAACCTGATGAGATCCATTTGCTCCCATTCTTCCACCACCTCTACTTTTAAGGCTCCACCAATCATTTTTTGATCTTGAATTTGGACTTAACCAACCATTTGATACATTAAGTATATTGACATGCTGTATTGCGCCAATATCTCCATTTGAAATCCATTCTTTTATTTTTTTTCTGTTCGGATTGAATCTTAGTTCGTGATCAATCATATGAATTTTATTATGTTCTTCAGCCACCTTTAACATTTCGGATGCCTCTAAAGCATTCATAGCAGTGGGTTTTTCACATAAAACGTGAGCTCCACTTCTTAATGCCTTTAGAGTTATTGGTGCGTGTAGATCTGTTGGAGTTGCTATACAAACTAAGTCCAAAACATTTTCATTTAACATTTTCTCCCAACTATCATAAAAATTTTTCACTTTAAATTCTTCCGCACAAGATTTAGCATTCTCTAAATTAAAAGATGCTATTGAAGTTACTTCAACTCCCTCAATATGTTTAAACGCAGGCAAATATGCAGCTCTTGCAAAACTTGCTCCAATAATCCCAACTTTTATCGTCATTTTATTCTATCTCCTTTAATCTTGGATCCAAATAATCTCTTAACCAATCGCCAACAATATTAAATGCTAGAACAGTTATCAATATTGCCATTCCAGGGAAAAAAGGAAGCCACCATCTTTTTGCAAAAATATGATCCCTGCTTTCAGCGAGCATAGCTCCCCATGTAGGAATTTGAGGAGGAACTCCCAAACCTAAAAAAGAAAGGGCTGCCTCTGCTAAAATAACACTAGCAACATTAAAGGAAGCTATAACTATTAAAGGAGCAAAAATATTAGGTAAAATTGACCCAAACATTATATTGAAGTTACTTACCCCTAAAGCTTTTGCCGCCTCAACATATTCTTTCTCTTTTTGAGAGATGGTTTGAGCCCTAGCTATCCTTGCATAAGTTACCCATTGACCAACACCTAAAACTAAAATTAAATTAATCAATCCTTCACCAAGAACAACTAAAAAAAGAATTGCAAGTAGTATGAATGGAAATGCTAACTGGATATCTGCTAATCTCATTATAATATCATCTGTAAGTCTTCCATAATAGCCGGCAAGAATACCAAGCAATGTTCCAATTAAACCACCAATAAATACAGCAGTAAAGCCTACCAGTAAGGATACTTGAGCTCCATATATTAATCTTGATAAACCATCTCTTCCAAGAGCATCAGATCCAATTAAATATTTCATATCTCCTTTTTTATCCAGAGTTAATGGCGGTGAAACTCTCTCCATGATATGGTTTTTATTTGGATCAAGAGGAGATAACTCAGAAGCAAAAATCGCAACAAAAATAATAAAAAAAAGCCAAACAACTGAAATTAACGCCCATTTATTTTTAACGAGTGCGGTTAATAGTTTTAAAAAAGATGAAGAACTTGATACACTTCCATTTGTTATTATTTCATCAGAACTTGATTGTGATTTATTCATAATTTTATCCTAGGATCAAGTTTTGCGTAAACTAAGTCGGTTATTAGATTAATAATAATTACAAAAACTGATATAACAACAACAGCTGCTTGAACTAATGGTATATCTCTATTCGCAATTGCATCAAATATAGTCCTTCCCAATCCTGGCCAAGCAAAAATTACCTCAACTACCACTACTCCACTTATCATAAAACCAAATTCCAAACCTATAATTGTTACAACTGGCAGCCACGCATTTCTCATAGCATGTCTCATAATTACAACATAGTTTGTTAACCCTTTTGACTTTGCAGTTCTAACATAATCTTGTGAGAGTACTTCCAGCATCGATGAACGAATTAATCTAGCATTTCTTGCTACTGAATAAAATGCAACAGCAAAACCTGGCAGTATCAAATATGTCAGAGTTATCGGTAAATTTTTAAAGGCTTCTATAAAATTTCCTTCGAATAACGGCATTAAGAACGGTACATGACCCGATATTGGAAGCCAATCAACATTTAAAGATATGTACAGAATGCACATTATGCCTAACCAAAAACTTGGAATTGATTGACCTAACATTGCGATAGCCATTAATGTTCCATCAATCCATGTGCCTCTGTATACTGCAGCAAAAATTCCAAATGGGATAGAGCCAAAAATTGCAATAAACATAGAAAAAATGGTAAGTTCAAGAGTTGCCGGTAATGTTTCAAGAATTATTGTCATCGCAGATTGACCAAAGTATAATGAATTTCCAAAATCTAGCTGAAGAAGTTTTATAACGTAATTAAAGTATTGAATATAAAGCGGCTTATCAAATCCAAGTTTTATTCTTGTCGCTTCAATCTCTTCTGGAGAAGCTCTGTCACTTATAAATAGATAAGTTGGATCTCCACCTATTTGTAAAGCAATGAATGTTACTAATGTTACCCCAAAGATAACTAAAATTGTTTGTGGCAATCTACGAAGTATATATAAAAACATTTATTTAAATTAATGATGAAATTTTTGTTGGCCCCAATTAATGGAGCCAACATATCAAATAAATTTATTTTAGAGTAGCGCTAAATAAATCTACTTTTTCATCTCTTCGAGGAGACCAATCTACTCTATTACTAACTCCATAGAAGTCAGGTTGGAAATATAGATGCAACCAAGGTCCTTCATTATAGAAAACCTCCAACATTCTATCTATTTCTCTACGAATAATGTATTCATTATTGGTGTTATTGATAACTTTCCAACCTTTGAACCATTCTTCGTTCATCCATTTTGTATAGTTAGGTCCTGAATCAGGTTTTGATAAGTCAGCCATATCATATAATGGACTCCAAGTAGCGCCACCTGAGCCAATAAAGTACATAGGTCCAGCTTTTTTCTCTACGATTAGAGGAATATAAACTGAAGACCAGTCTAAGATATCACACTCAGTTTTTACACCAACCTCATCCAAATATTGACATATAGCTAAAACAACATTTTTGTCATTTAGATATCTGCCTTCACCAGCTTGAAGAGTCATTTCAAATCTAACTCCATTAGCATCTCTTGGATAACCTGCCTGATCTAATAAATATTCAGCAATTTCAGGATCGTAAGGATACGGTTCAAGAGTTGGGTGTGCATTATTAGGATTAACAATACCTGTCATTCTTGTACATGGTGCGTTTAGAAGATTCGCACAAATAGCTTCTACGTCCACAGCATATTGTAAAGCTCTTCTGACCTCAGGTTTTTGAATTGCCGCTCCTCCAGGAGTAACCGCAAATTCTGGACCTTGATGATAACCAACATACATTCTTCTAGTACCCTGAACTTTTGCAACCTTAGCAGAGCTTGAAGCATCAATTGCTTCAACCTGATCAGGAGATGCATTAGTAATCATATCAACATTACCAGCTATAAGTTCAGCTGTTCTTGTAGAAGCTTCAGGAATTACTCTCCAAATGATATTTTCAAAATTTGCTGGAATAGGAGGGTTAGCTGTTTTTTTCATAACAATTTGACTTCCTTTGTCCCATTTTACAAATTCATATGGACCCGACCCCACCGGATTAGTAGCCGCTTCTTCTTTTGTCATATTTTCATATGAACCTTTACAGTGGACATATATTTCTGCGATTAGACCAAGAGCAATGTGATTAGGTCCTCCTAATACAATTGTTACATCTAACTCACTATCAGCCCTTGCCTCTATAAAATCAATTGATTTATAAACGAACCCTGCTGAGTTTCCAGTAAATGCCATTTCTGGATCTGCAACTCTATTAAAAGAATAAGCTGCATCTTCAGCCGTTAAAGCTTCGCCATCATGACATGTTAAGCCCTCTTGAAGTGTAAAAGTATATTCTTTTCCATCTTCTGAAATACTGTAACTTTCAGCTAGGTTAGGATCAATTGAGCCACTTGCTGAAACAGAATAAAGTTGTCCAAACATATGCTTCATAATATTTGCAGTATGTCTTGAACTTATTTGAGCTGGCTCCAGACCTCTTGTGTCTGTAGGTAATCCAACAACAAATGTGTCAGCTGGAGGTGCTGCGAAAGAAAATGATGAAGGCAAAATTAGGCCCACAACTATCGCAACTCCAGTAATAAATTTTTTCATAAAACCTCCCTCGATAAAATATGAAATCTTGTATGGAAACTAATGAAATTTTAATATTTTAAAATAGTAAATTAGTCATTTAAGTGATGACTATAAGTCATTCTTATGTGATTCATTATGCAAAAAAAGTAATAGAAATCAGTAATTTTTAATACTAATTTTTTTTCCTGTTTTTGATGACTTTATACACGCATCAACAATAGATAGTGAATTTAAATGATCTTTGTTTAATTTTATAAAATTTTTATTGTTATTTGTTGAATTTATAAAATCTGAAAGTAGAGCGCTAGCATCATCTAGCCACATAGTAAATTTTTTTAATTGTATTTTTTTTAATTTGAGTTGATTAGTAGTCCTGTAGTTTAAATCATCAAATTGTTTTTTTTGAACAATTATTCCTTTGGAGCAATCCGTTCTCCATTCAAAATTTAGTGATTTACAATTGCTTTGCCAATTACCAATGTAATTTACAATTATACCATTTTGAAGTTCTAATATAGCATTTACATTTGTGTCATGCTTATACATTGACCAAGGTGGGTTAGATGTTGTTGCAAATACTTTTTTAACATTTGAATTATAAATAAATCTTATTAAGTCAAAATGATGAATTGATTGTTCCCATAACATTGGATGCTTCATATGAAGAGGGTATTTATTTAATCTTGCTAGTTTTCCATCTCTCCATCTTTCATAAACAAATTTTGCAAAATTTGGTTTTCCTACTTTGCCTGAATTTAATAATTTTATCTTTTCCAAAGTTGTTGGTAGATATCGAAAGTTTAAACCAACAAACAAAAGAAGTTTATGTCTATTCATAAAAGAAATTTGACGTTTAGCTTCTTCTAAATTTATAGTTAATGGCTTTTCTACTAAAATAGGAAGTTTGAATTTTGCACAAACCTTAAGATCTTGCATGCGATTAAATGGTGGGGTAGATAATATTACAGCATCAGGTCTTAAATAAGATAAAGCACTATCTATTTTATGAAAGAAAATTATATTTTTTGGATTTTTATGTTCTAGATCTTTATTAATATCACAAATACCTACCAATTCTGTTTTTGAATTTTTTTTTATCGCTTTAGCCCATATTTTACCTCTTGGACCATAACCAACTAGCAATAATCTAATTTTTTTCATTATTTTTAATTAAATTAATACCTCTTTGAGGTGAAGTCCAATCATTAAATTTTAATTTTCTTTTATAAATTGAAACAGTGGCATTATTAATTACATCCTTATTATCTGATATTAATAATTTTTCATTAGAACATATTGTCTTCATTAATTTGATATCCTTTATTAAATATGGTGATACTAAATTTAAAATTTTAAAATTATTATTATTTTTAATTATGCTATTTATTGCTCGAGGAATATCTTTTGCATAAGTCCAATCTCTTACGTTCTCAAATGAACTAGTTTTTAATAAAATATTCTTTTTTAGAGCATTTAACCACTGCTGAACAAGAGAAACATTATTTCTACTCCATTTTTTTTTCTCATTCCCATTGTAAATATTACCAATTCTTAAAACAGAAAACTTTATCTTATATTTGTTGCAGAACTTCCTACAAATTCCTTCTGACATTATTTTCGATTTTGAGTAAGGGTCTGCACCAATAACTCGCGACCTCTCATTATATTTTTCGGATTGTAAATTTCTATAAATAGATGTGGAGCTTATCAAAAAAAATGTTTTACTATTAAGCCGTTTAGCTAAATTAAGGGCATTTTTTGTTAGTTGAATATTAAAATCTATAAGCTTATTAGGATCACTAAACTTTGAGGATTTGGTTACTGCTGCGTTGTGAATAAATATATCAGCCCTATCTAATTGATTGGATAAATCTTTTTTGAATAAATTGAATTTTAATTTTTTAATGTTTTTTGATTTTGTTATTTTGTAAGAAAAATCAATATCATTAAAATATATTTTGTATTTATATTTTGATAAACCATTAACTAATTCTGAACCTAAAAAACCACCAGCTCCAGTTAAAAAAATTGTTTTTATTTTATATTCCTTGGTAAGATTTATATTTCTCTAATTCTGCATCAGTATATACCTGCATTAGCTCTATTTCTAAATTATCTACCTCATTATCAAGAAAAGCAATAAAACCTTCAGGGTGAGGATGATGCCCAGTCACTTTGCAGGCCTTGCATTCTCTCAATGTTGCGCCACTTTCAGTCATAACTTTAATTGAGTCATCTAGGTTTTTAACAACATAGCAAATATGGTGTAACCCACCTCTACCTCTTTCAGCAATCCATTTATTAAATCTTCCATCAGGATCCTGAGATTGACAAAGTTGGTATTCAATACTGCCTATATTAAATACTGCTACTCTAGTTCTGGATTTTGGCATATCTTGAATTTGCACATCTTTTGAAACTCCTAGATATTTTTTATAATAATCTAAGGACTCATCTATATCTTCAACTGCAAAAGCCATATGTTTAATCTCGGATACCTCATTAATTATTTCATCACTCATATATTACTAGCTACCTTTTTAATTCTTGAAACAGCTTCTCTAATTTTTTCAGCAGGTTGCGTTAAGGAAAATCTTACAAAGTCATCACAGTGATCTCCGTATAGGCCTCCTGGATAAATAATAACCTTTCCTTCTTCTAATAACTTAAGACAAAAATCAGTAGCGTTTAATCCCGTCTTCGATACGTTTGCATAAACATAATAACCACCTTGTGGTTCAGAATAAGGAATATTTATTTCATCTAATCCATTACAAAGTATATCACACCTTTCTTGCATAATTTTTCTCATTTCAATTACACAATCTTGTGGACCTTTAAGTGCTGCCAAAGCTGCGTGTTGACTTACTGCTGGAGCACAAATTGCAAATCCATGATGAATTTCACCAAGATGCGTAATTAAATTTTTAGGTCCAGCAAAATACCCTACCCTCCAACCTGTCATACAATAAGCCTTAGAAAAACCATTAAGGGTAATGGTTCTTTCAAACATATCTGGTAAGGCCGCAACAGGTTGTGCGCTATGATTACCAAATGTTAGTCTGGAATATATTTCATCAGAAATGACAACTAGATCATGTTTAATTGCCAATTTAGATAACTTAACGACTTCTTCATAAGGAGTAACTGCTCCAGTTGGATTACATGGGTTAATAATAACCAATATTTTGGTTTTGTTCGTGATTAACGGTTCAACAGCCTCTGCTGTCATAGCAAAATTATTATCTATGAAGGTTTCAACCATTACTGGATTAGCTTCAGCTAACTCTGCTGCTTGAAAATAAGGGTTGTATCCAGGTGCTACAGCAATCATTTCATCTCCTGAATTTAAAATACCTAGGGCAATTGCAAACATTGCTTCCTGTCCACCCGCAGTGACAACTATTTCATCATCACTATATTTTGCACCACCATGTCTTAGTATATCCTCACTAATTTCTTTTCGTAACTCAGGCATGCCCATAGGATGGGTATAATGGGTTGCACCATTATTAAGGGCATTGATGCCAGCATCGATTATATGTCTAGGCGTATCTAAATCAGTATCACCCCTACCCATTGCGATTACATCATCTAGTTTTTGTTGGATGTTCCACATTTGAGTAACAATATTAGACTTGTGATCCTTAATTCTAGAAGCAACAAATTTTTTAATATCCATCAAAATTTTACTCCATAAACTTGACTTGCTTTATCTTTTAAATAAGCAATGTAAGGTTTTGCATTAAGAGTTTCACCTGTTGATCTTTCCAAAAGTTCATTTCTCAAGTATCTTCTTCCATGTTGATGAATGTTTTCTCTCAACCAATTCAATAAAGATGAATAATTTGCTTTATTTATATCCTCTCTAATATTTGGTTGTTTTTTATCCATTGTATTAATTAATTGAGCAGCCATAACATTACCAATTGTGTAATTGCAGAAAGTACCAAATTGACCTCCTGACCAGTGGATATCTTGTAATACACCTTCACTGTCATTAGGGACATTTAAGTCAAGATACTTCTTTATTTGATCATTCCATACAACTGGTAGATCTGAGACTTTTAAACTTTTATCAACTAACATACTCTCTATATCTACTCTAAGCATCACATGAAAATCGTATGTTGACTCATCTGACTCTACTCTAATTAAGCTCGGCTCAATAACGTTTACAGCTCTAAAGAAGTCTTCAGATGACACATTCTTAAGCGTATCTGGAAAACAATCAACTAAGTCACCAAAATGATTTTCCCAAAATATCTTACTTCTTCCAATATGATTTTCATATAATCTTGATTGTGACTCATGTGCGCCAAAACTAACACCTCCAACAGCATAAAAACTAAGAAAATCAGTTGTCATTGCTGAACGTGTATATTCTTCTTTTACATTTTGTTCATAAATGCCGTGTCCAGCTTCATGAAGTGTACCAAATAAAGAAGGGTTAATGAAATTTTTATAATATCTTGTAGTTATCCGTACATCATTTCTTGTAAATGAAATTTCAAAAGGATGGACAGTACTATCTAATCTTCCTCTATCAAAATCATAACCAAATTTTTTTGCTATATTTGTAGAAAACTCTATTTGTTTTTCGATAGGATATTCTTTAAATAAAAAATCTTTGTTTGGCTGTTCAGCTTTTGAAGTTTGACTAACAATTTCCCCAAGACCTATTTTGAGTTCATCAAAAAGTACTTTTAGAGATTTTACTGTCTCACCTGGCTCAAATCTTTGCATTAAAGCATCATAAGGATGGTCTTTAAAGCCAATACAATGTGCTTGTTCTATTGCAATATTTACTTGCTCTTCCAAATAAGGTTGAAATATTTTAAAATCTTTTTTTTCTCTTGCTTCAGCCCATGCATTATGAGCCAAAGGTTCTAATTCTGCTTTTTTTACTTGAAGTTTTTCAGGGATTTTATCATGATAACTTATTGCTTCATTTAAATGTAATAATGTTTTTTTTTCAAAACTATCGTCATTTAAATTATGTGTTTCATTTTGAGACTCATCTAAAAGTTTTCTCATTTTGGATGAGAGAAGAATATCTCTAGCTACAGATGTTAATGTACCAACCTGATAACCTCTACTATTAGCTCCTTTTTTTGGCATCTTAGTTCTTGAGTCCCAAATCAAAATCGACATCGTGTTTAAAACATCGTTAAATTTATTTATTTCCTTACTTAATTTTGTAAATGCATTTCCCATATTTTTCGTTTCTAAAGCTTTTTGACATTTTAAGAAATAGATAAATTATCACTTCAGTGGTGATAATTTTGCAATCTTATTTATATATATAGATCACATTTTAGCACCACTGAAGTGACTATTTTGTTATTTTTTATTTTATTTAAACAAGTTATTTGAAAGTTAATGATTCCAAATTTAAAAACCAACGAAAAAAATTTAATTAAAATGTCAATTGGTGGATATGTAACTCAACCATCTTTTAAAAACCCAGGATATATTCCTAATAACGACGGAAATTCAGTAATACTGCCTGGTATGTATGGTGTGGTAAATAATGTCAAAGTTGGAGATAAAGCTTTTGGATGGAGCGGTGATCACATAGAGCCTGGAGTTTCCATTGACTCAGAAAACATTAATGAGCATTTTGCTTTGCACTACCTGGTTTGTACTGGGAATAAAGCAATTGTGAGATCAGGAGAAGCTAAAGGCAAAACTGGTGTCGTTACAGGAGAGCATGCTAGAAATTTAATTCATTTTGAACAGAATACACTTGAAAAAATTTGTGTTGGAGATCAAATTGATATCATAACTCATGGTAGGGGTTTAAAATTATTAGATTTTCTAGAAATTGAAATTAAAAAAATTGACCCCAATTTTTTAAAATCTATGAATTTCAAAGTTGAAAATAAAAAGTTAATCGTCGATGTTGCAATAGAGTTACCAATTAAAATAATGGGTTCTGGAGCTGAGTTAAATTCTGAGTATGTGGATCAAGACTTAATGTCTGGTGATCGGTCATTAATGAAACAGTTAAAAATAGATCAAATGAAATTAGGAGATTTAATTGTTATAAATCACGCAGACCACAGATGGGGACGTTCCTATAAAAAAGACCATGTGAGTATTGCTCTTTGTATTCATGGTGACTCTGTTATGACTGGTCATGGTCCAGGAATAATGACAATCATGACTGGAACTAAAAAAAACCTCGGTTGGAAAATTAATAAAAATGCTAATTTAAAAAATATACTAAAGATAAAATTATGAAAATAGAAACAAATGAAAAATTATTAGTAAATGTAAGTGTTGTAGGCTCAGTCTGTCAGCCTAATTTTCAAGGTTTACCAGCTGAACCCTATAGATTAGACTCAAATGGCTCTCCTTTTCTTTTACCAAGCTGGGGATCAATAGTCCATAATGTATCAATTGGAGATTCTGCATTTGGTTGGGAAGCAGATTGTATACATCCAGGCGTATCAATAAAATATCCTAGTGAGGCAGGCAATCGGGGATTAAATATTTTATCCTGCGTTGGCAATGATGCAACCATAATGAGTGGTGAAGCAAAGAATGCAAAAGGGATTGTAACAGGAAAGTCAGGTCGATTTTCAGAGCAAGTAATTGTCCATTTTCCAAAAAAAATCAGAGAAAAAATTTCAATCAATGATAAAATATTAATAAAGTCATTTGGGGTTGGTCTAAAAATAAATAACTTTAAAGACGTATTCTGTAAAAGCTTATCTCCTCAACTTTTTGTTAAAATGAATATTAAAAATAAAGATAAGAAGATGGTAATACCTGTTACTCATATAATTCCAGAACATCTAATTGGTGCTGGATCAGGACTAACAAGTGAGTCTGGTTCACTCCACATTCAAACAACTGATAGCTCTGAAATGAAGAAATATAAATTAGATAAATTAAAGCTTGGAGATATTATCTATATAGAGAACTATGACAGCAGCTATCAACATGGTTTTTTAAGAAATGCTTGGGCTGTTGGCATAATTGGACAAACTAATGGGCCTCGAGCTGGCTATGGACCAGGTATAACAATTTTAATGTCATCAAAAAAAAATAATGCGAAGGCAAAGCTAGAGTCAAGTGCTAACATAATTAATTATATAAAATTTATTAAGTAAAATCATGACCGATATCAAAATGACCTCGGTAAATTTTCAGAATTTAAAAGAATTCGTTTTAAATTCTTTTATTGCAATGGGATTAAATAAAATTGATGCAGAGATTTTTTCTGACGCACTCATGTTTTCTGAGCTAAGATTTCAATCTGGCCAAGGTCAAGGGGTACAGAGAATAACAACCTATTATAAAAGAATCAAAAATAATGAAGTTAATGTCAATGCAGAATATGAAATTATAAAAGAGAGTTCATCACTTGCTTTAATTGATGCGAAAAATGGAATAGGTACTGTGCAAGCTTCAAAATGTATGGATATTGCAATTAATAAAGCAAAAAAAGAAGGTATAGGTAAAGTCATCATTAAAAATTCAACCCACTTTGGTTCAAGCTCCGTTCATGCTGTAAAAGCAACTAAAAAAAATTGCATAGGCGTAGTCTATACAAATGCTGGACCAGAAATGGCTCCTTGGGGATCTAAAAGTGGAGGAGTAGGTACAAACCCATGGGGAATATCTTGTCCCACTGGAAAAGGCTTTCCACTCATACTTGATATTGCTCTTACAACTGCTGGTAAAGGAATGATGAGATGGCATGAGAGAGAAAATAAACCAATGCCAAATGATTGGGCTATTACGAAAGAAGGTTATGAAACAACAAATCCTTCAGAAGCTATGGATGGTTTTCTTCTCGGTATAGGGCAATATAAAGGATACGGTTTGTCTTTTATGACTGACGTCTTGACAGGCGTAATTAGTGGCGGCGGTTATGGTTTGATACCTTATTCTGATCCAAAAAAATTAGATGTATCTCATTCATTGACAGCAATCAATATTGATTGGTTTATGGAGATTACTGAATTTTATAAACGCATAGATGATTTTGTTGATACAATTAAAACACTTCCTCTTAGACCAGATTTTAATGAAATCTTAGTGCCAGGAGAGATAGAAAATAAGAGAGTTGAAGAAAAAATGAAGTTTGGCATACCTCTCGATGATGAAGTTTTATTATCATTTGAAGAACTTGCAGATAATTTAAAAATTGAAAAGTTAAATTTAAATTAATGAATATACAAAATAATATTTCTCCACTAAGTGAAAATTTTTACAAGAATACTAGAAAAAAATTACTAAATTTAATACATGAAAAAAATCTAGATGGTTGCTTAGTTACTAATCCTGCAAATATTTTTTATTTCACTGGTTTTTTTTATGTTACTAATGAAAGGCCATCAGGTTTTTATTTATCAAAAAATAATAAAACTAAATTATTCATTCCTTTACTTGAAAAAGAAAATGCGGAGAATCTGAATGTGAATGAAATAAATATTTATGAAGAATTTCCAGGAGAAATTAACCCCTTCTCTTTTATGGCAAATAATATCACAGAAAAAAATGTTGGTACTGATATAAAAAATATTGATATCTTAAATTTACTAGAAAACAAATTTGATATCTTAGATCATAACACTGGTTTAGAAAATTTTAGATTTGAAAAACTTGATGAGGAAATTAAACTTATCTCCATTGCATCTAAATATGCTGATCTTGCAATTGAGTATCTAAGAGACAATGCAAAAGAATTAATTAATCAAAATATTGATGAAAGATCCCTTGTTAAGATATGTACAGAATTTTCAAAAACACGGATGTTAAATGAATTGTCCAGTGCGTTCGATGAAACGCCTTGCAATGTTGTCGCTACAATTCATTCTGGTCCCAGAGGAGCATTTCCACATGGTAAATCTCTAAGTAGAGTTCCTCAAAAAAATGAAACGCTTATTTGTGGTGTGGGTGCATGTGTTGGAGGATTGTACGCCGAGTCAGGAATAACTTTTATTTTAGGTGAACCAAATAAAGACCAAGAAAATATAATTAAAGCCATGAAAAAAGTAAATGATGTAGCTGTGGAAAATCTTAAAGAAGGTAATATTTGTGAAGAAGTAAATAAATCTACTTCAGAAGTCTATCGTGAGTATAACTTAACTAAATATGTAAGGCATAGAATTGGTCATGGTATGGGTTTTGAGGGACACGAAGCTCCTTGGTTATCACCAGGTGATAAAACAGTACTTAAAGAGAATATGGTTTTTTCTAATGAGCCAGGAATTTACCGACCAAATATAGATGGATATCGAACAATAAGTTCAATGATAGTTGGAAAAAGCAGAGGAAAACAAATACCAAACTTTTTAGATAAAAGTATTGATAATAGAATTATTAACTTAAACTGAGGAAGAGAAATGCCAGAAGCAGCACCATGGAAATTTAGAAAAATACTTCGTCCTTTATTTGAAGACAATAAAGAAAATATTTTATTCAAACTTAGAATTATTGAACCTAAATCACTTGAAATAATTGAGAATGGATTTGTAGAGATTGAAGATGGAAAGATAATTAAGGTTGGTCAACAATCTCAACTAAGTAAGGAAATAAAAAACAAAAAAATTATTGAGCTTAAAGATCATACATTATTACCAGGCCTAATGAATTCTCATGCACATCTGGCTTGGGATGGAACACATGACTTAGCACAACAATCTATGGATGATGCAGTTGAAATATCTGCATATAAATCATGTGCAAATATGTTAAAATCTCTTAGAGCAGGTATTACTTTAGTTAGAGATCTTGGCATGAATAAAACTAATATTTTTGCAAAACAAGCTATAGAGCAAGGTATTTATCCTGGTCCAAGGCTTAAAATTTGTGGAGAAGCTATAGTTCAAACTGCTGGACATACTTATTGGTGTTGTAGAGAAGCATCAGGGGCTGATGAAATGAGAAGAGCAGTAAGAGAACAAGTTGGAGCTGGCGCAGACTTAATTAAAATTATGGCGTGTCATGATACTCTTGAATTTACAGATGAAGAATTAACCGCAGTCATTGATGAGACTCATAGAAATGGGCTATATATTACCGCTCATGCAACGTTTAATGATGCAATTAGTAGGGTTGTTGATTTTGGAATTGATTGCATAGAGCATGGAGGTCCTATGACCGAATCAACTATAGAAAAGGTTGCTAAAAAAAATATTCCAATTTGCACAACTTTTTCTCCAGTTGTAATGCAAAGTAATGCTGAAATAGCAAGAAAGTATAATATCCCAGAATGGAAAATAGAGGAAAGACAAAAAATTGTTAAGGATAAATCAAGATTTGACTCTTTAGTTAAAGCCAGTGAGGCAGGAATTCAAATTATATTTGGAACAGATGCAGGGTCCCCAGTAGTACCTCATGATGCTATAGTTCCAGAAATGAAATTTATGATTGATCTTGGAGTAGTTAAAAATAATCTTGATGCTATTCAATCTGCTACTTACCGAGCTGCAAAAGTGAATAAAATGGATGATAAGCTCGGCTCTATTGAAGTTGGAAAAGAAGCTGATTTAATTATAGTTGAAGGTAAACCTGATCAAAACATTGATGATTTATCGAATGTCAGACAAGTTTATATTAGTGGCAATAGGTTGGTATAATGACAATTATTTTTGATAAATCGAAAAAAATATCTCTAGATGATGAATCTTTTAGATCAGAATTATTAAGTATAGCATCTAAAATTGATGATGTGATACCTTTGGGAAGAGGTGATCCTGATTTTCATACCCCGAAACATATAGTTGAAGCTGCAAAAAAAGCTTTAGATGATAATAAACATCATTACACTCCACCAAATGGTTTGCCAGAATTAAGAGTTGCTATTTCAAAAAATTTACAAGAAAAATATAATCTAAATTACAGTGAGAATGAAATAGTAGTAACTGCAGGAGTGCAAGAAAGTATCGCTTTAGCGATGTTAAGCTTACTAGAAACTGGGGATGAAGTACTTATAACCTCACCTAGGTTTACAACTTATGATCTGAATGTAAGAATGTGCAATGCCAAACCTATACCAATCCCCACTTATGAAAAAAATAATTTTTCATTAATGCCAGAGATTATTGAAGGGAAAATAAATGACAAAACTAAAGTAATAGTTCTTGTTTCACCAAACAATCCTACTGGAGCAGTTACACCACCGGAAAATATAAAAAAGATTGCCGACATAGCCATAAAGCATAATTTAATAGTAATCGCAGATGAAATTTATGCTGATTTAATTTATGAAAATCATGAACATTTATCAATTGCAACTCTTGAAAATATGAAAGAACGAACACTCACTCTAAATGGGTTCTCAAAAACCTATGCAATGACTGGATGGAGAATTGGATATGTAGCAGGACCAGAAGATATAATAAAAAAAATGTCAGAGATTAGGCATTCATTATCAATTAATTCGTGCACTTTTTCCCAATTTGGAGCCTTAGCTGCTTTAGAAGGTCCTCAAGATGAAATTATTAAAATGAAAGATGAGTACAACATCAGAAGAAAATTTTGTATGAAAGCCTTGGATGAGATAGGATTCTCATACGGTGATCCAGGTGGTGCTTTTTATATTTATACTAATGTGTCTAATTCAGGTTTAGCAGCATCTGATTTTTGTAAAAAACTATTAGAAAAAACTGGCGTCTTACTATTTCCTGGGACATTATTTGGCGATGATGAAGATAAATATATTCGTCTATCATATTTACAACCAATAAATAAAATAGAAGAGTCAATGAACAGAATAAAAAATTTTATAAATGAGTAAAGAAATAAATAATAAATTTGCTGGTATTCAAATAAGTCCAATTTCTTTTATAGATGAAGGCGTAGATCAAGTTTTAGACACGCTTCAAAATAGAGTAGGTATTAATGTACTTCTTATTGGCACTGTTTCATGGCTAGGATTAAAGTCTGGTAGATCCGTATCTTGGAAAATAGACGGGTGGCCAGATCATGGAATTCCTGAACCCTTTGCGATGAAAGGTGGGGCATATTTTGATCCTGACCCAAAATTTTATAACAAAACATTCATCAAAAATTTTAAAGCGCAAGATAAAGAAATGATCAATAACGATATTTTAAAAATGGTTATACCCAAAGCTAAAGAGCGTGGGATGAAAGTTTTCATAGAGTTAATGGAACCATTTTTTAATTACGCTGGTCATGGCTCTGCAACAGGAGTTGATCTTCCAAATCTTGTTCAATGTATGGAAATAGATATTTTTGGAAAAATAAGTTCATCTCCATCCACTAGCAATTTAGATTACAGAAATTGGATACTTTCAATGATTGAAGATCAAGTTGCTAATTATGATATCGATGGCGTGATGTGGTGTAACGAGAGATATTCACCACTAGATCAATTGTTTCAAGGAAACGCTCCAGGAGATTTTTCAAATCAATTTTTACTTGAAGCTAGTCAAAATAATTTAAACATTCCTAAAATAAAAGACTCACTAAAATATATGTATGAATTTTTTATTGATATACGAGAGGGAAAGAAATTTGTTGATGGAAATTTTATAGAGTTTTTTAGACATTTATTTGAAAAACCAGAAATACTTGAGTGGGAGAAATTTTGGTTACAACGTAATAAAGATTTAGATAAAGAAATTTATGGTTTAGTGAAATGGGTAAATCCAAATTTATCTTTTGGTCTGAATGTTTGGAACAGAAATCATTTCAATTTAATCAGGAAAATTCAATGGCCTTGGAAAGAACAAGTTGAATATTCAGATTGGGTAAAACCAATTACCTATCAGCATCAATCTGGAGAAATATTTCAAAGAGAAATTGATATTTTTGGTAAAACAATTTTAGATGATTTATCTGGCTCTGAATTAACTAGAGTTTTTGCAAAGATACTTGGGATAAATGAAACAAGTCTTGAAAAACTTACGCAACGAGGCTTAGATCCTGATACTTATATCTACACTCAGTGTAAAGATGCAGTAAGAGGGGTTGATGGAGGATCTAAAGTTTATATGGGAATTGGAATTGATGCACCAAGATCATCAAAAGACCAAGCAATATGTACACCTGACATAGCTTATAGATCAGTCTTAGCTACTTATAAAGCTGGGGGTGAAGGTTTTGTTCTTTCTCCTAATTATTCATCAATGAAATTATCTAATCTTGATGGAGTTGCAAAAGCTTTGAAAGAATTAAAAATTTTTAAAAATGAATAAAAAAATTGATTTAATAATTAAAAATGGAAAAGTTTTTTATAAAAATAAATTTCAAATTATAAATGTGTTAGTCAATAAGGGTAAAATCCTAGAAATCTCAAATAACATTAAATCATATGAAGCAAAAAAAATTATAGATGCGAAAAATCAAACAGTTATTCCTGGTGTTGTAGATGTTCATTTTCATGTAAGAGCCCCTTCATTCCCTGAAAGAGGCACAGTAGAAAGTGAAACAAAAGCTGCAGCAAAAGGTGGGATTACAACATTGTTTGAAATGCCAATAAGTGATCCATGCATGTCCAATGGAAAAGTGCTAAAAGATCGAAAAGAACATTTTTCAAAAAATACTATTATCAATTTTGCTTTTATACCCGCTATAGGCAAACTGACTAATTCTAATCTGAACAGTTTAATTAAAAATGGAGCTATTGCTTTTAAAATTTTTACAATAGCAGCTCCAGCAAACAGAAAGTCAGAATTTGACGGTTTATGTTTTACTGAAGAGGATAAAATTTTAGATGCACTAATGCATGCTAAGAAGTCTAATCTTACTACAATATTTCATGCTGAAGATCAAAGTATGCTTGATTATTTCAAAAAATTTGAAAGTAATTTTGAAAAATCGAATCCTGAAGTACATAATGCGACAAGACCAGCAATTGCTGAAGCTTTAGCTATATCAAAAATATTAAATTTAAATTCTATAGCAAAAACAAAAATACATATTGCTCATGTTACATCTAAAACATCCTTAGATATAATTTCATATTTCCAAAAAAAAGGGCAAGATATAAGTGCTGAAACATGTCCACATTATTTATTTAAAACTGAAAAAGATGTTATCAAAGTCGGTCCGTTTGGAAAAATAAATCCTCCTATAAGAACCAAAGTTGATCAAGATGAACTTTGGAAAGGGTTAAAAAATAATTCATTAAGTATAATTGCATCAGATCACGCATCTTTTTCATTAAATGAAAAATTAAAAGGAAGAAAAGATTTTTCAAAAGCTCCACCTGGATCACCGGGTGCGGAATTAATGCTACCTTTAATGCTGGATGCGGCTTCTAAGAAAAAGATTAATTTAAAAAAAGTTATTGAATTAATGTGCCTAAACCCTTCCAAGAGATTTAATATATTTCCAAGAAAGGGGATTATAAAAAAAGGCTCAGATGCTGATCTGTGTATTTTAGACTTAAATGCAAAATGGATGGTTAGTCAAAAGACTCTTGTTTCTAAAGGTAAAAAATGTGCTCATTTATATTTTGGCGATAAGATTAAAGGGATAGTAAAAACAACTATTGTAAATGGCAAAATTGTTTATGATAATAAAAAATTTTATAAATACAAAAACAATAATTTTTTTGTATCTCCAATGTTTGGAAATAAAATATGAGTAAAGAAAAATTACTAAGTGTAAAAAATTTAAAAACACATTTTACTGTTGGAAATTCAATTGTAAAAGCTGTCGATGGAGTTTCTTTTGATCTTGAAGCTGGTAAGACTTTTGCAATAGTTGGTGAGTCTGGATCAGGCAAATCTATTACTGCATTATCAATAATGGGTTTATTGCCTAATAACTTAGCTTCAACAGATAGAGGTGAGATTATTTTTAACAACAATAACCTAATTAACATGGAAGAAAAAGAAATGAGAAAAATTAGAGGTAATAGTATCTCAATGATTTTTCAAGAACCTATGACAAGTTTAAATCCTGTATATGATCTTTCTTTTCAAATTTCTGAAGTAATAATGCTGCATCAAAATAAAAATAAAAAAGAGGCAAGAAAAATTGCAATTGATATGCTGGATTTAGTTGGGATACCTGAGCCTCAAAAAAGAATTGACTCTTTTCCGCACGAGCTTTCCGGTGGAATGCGTCAAAGAGCTATGATTGCTATGGCACTATCTTGCAATCCAAAAATTCTTATAGCAGATGAACCAACCACTGCCTTAGATGTCACTATACAAGCACAAATTATTGAATTGATGCAAGAACTTCAAAAAAAACTTGGGATGTCAATTATCTTTATTACTCACGACTTGGGCGTGGTTTCTGAAATTTCAGATCATGTTATGGTAATGTATCTTGGCAATGTTATGGAAATTGCTGAAACAAAAGAGTTATTTAACAATCCTCTTCATTCATACACAAAATCTCTTATAGATATAGCGCCTCAAATTACAGAAGAGAAAAGAAAGATAAAATTATTAAAGGGGGAAATTCCAAGCCCTATCAATCCGCCTTCTGGATGTGTATTCAGAACTAGATGTCCAAATCCATCACATGAATGTAAACATGGAACTAGTGAGATGGGTTTAATTGAACCAAAACCTGGTCATTTTGTTGATCAGTGTTGTTACAACTGTAATTAACATGATTGAAATAAAAAATTTAAGAAAATATTTTCCCATAAAGGGAGGTTTTTTTAATAAAAATTATGGTGAGGTTAAGGCTGTTGAAAATATAAATTTTAAGATACCTGAAGGTGAAATACTTGGACTTGTTGGTGAGTCTGGATCAGGTAAAACGACTTTAGGTAGGTCAATTATTAGGCTGATTGAACCCTCTGCAGGAGAAATTTTATATAATAATAATAACATCATTGATTATAGTGAAAAAGAGATGCGGAAACTAAGAAAGGAATTTCAAATAATATTTCAAGACCCTTTTGCAAGTCTAGATCCAAGAAAAAAAATATTCGATATTATTTCACAAGGATTAAAAATTCATACCAATTTGAATAAACAGGAAATATATGAAAAAGTTTTAACAATAATCAAAGATGTAGGACTTCAAGAAGAACATTTGAATAGATACCCTCATGAATTTTCAGGAGGTCAGAGACAAAGAATAGGTATTGCAAGATCATTAGTTTTAGATCCTAAATTTATTATTGCTGACGAACCAGTTTCAGCTCTTGATGTTACTATCCAAGCACAAATTCTAAATTTAATTCTAGAATTAAAAGAAAAGTATTCCCTAACAATTCTATTTATATCTCATGATTTGTCAGTAATTAACCAAATTGCTGACAGAGTAATGGTAATGTATCTTGGACATATAGTTGAAGTAGCTATTACAAAAAATCTTTTTTCCAATCCTAAACACCCTTACACAAAATCATTAATTGAAACAGCACCTCAAATATTTAGGAAAAATAAAAATAAAATTTTACTTAAAGGTGATATTCCAAGCCCTATCAATCCGCCCTCTGGATGTGTATTCAGAACCAGATGCCCAAACCCATCGCATGAATGTAAAGAAGGAAAAATAGAAATGGGTCTTATTGAAGTTGCTCCTGATCACTGGGTTGATCAATGCTGTGTAAATTGCAACTAAACTAGACTTAAAATATTTTTTGATATTTTGAATATTTCTTTTTTAGACATATATTGATGGCAGGGTAAATTAATTATTTCAGAACTAATTATCTCTGTAGTTTTCAAATTAATATTCTTTCCTAATTTTTTATAGCATCCATCTTTATAATTAATTGGTAAATATCCCAAAGCAACTTTAAAATTTTTATCATATAATTCAGAGTAAATTTGGTTTCTATTCTTTACTCTTATTGTGAAATTTCTCCATGCAGATTTTGAATTGTCTAAAACTTTTTGAAATTTAATTTTTTTGGAGTCTAATAAATCCATATACATCAAAGCATTTTGATTTCTCTTTTCAATATAGGAATCCAAATATTTTAAACGAATATTTAATATTGCTGCATTAATAGAGGACATTTTAGAATTATAGCCAATTAAATCAGATTTCACTGGCCATTTTGATGGCCTACTTCGCCTACCATAATCTCTAAGTTTTTTTAGAGTAATAAATAATTTTTTATTATTTGTAGTTATTATACCTCCAGAACCAATCCCATCAAGCACCTTTCCTGGATTTGTACTAAAAACACATAAATCAGATAAACTGCCAATCTTTTTTTTATTATATTCTGCTCCAGTAGCGAGACATGCATCTTCAATGACTAAAAGATTATTTTTCTTTGCAATTAATTGAATCTTTAACATTTCTGCAGGATTTCCAAACAAATGTACAGGCAGAATAACTTTAGATTTTTTATTAATGCTCTTATCAAGTAATTTTGTGTCTATATTGAAAGTTTCTTCACAAACATCTATCCATTTTATTTTAGCACCTGCTAAAGATATTGCATGACTGGTTGGTATATCAGAGTTCGCAACAGTCATAACTTCATCGTTACCTTTTAAATTCAGCGCTTTAAGTGCTAATAAAATCCCCATAGAGCCAGAAGAGACAGTTACAGAATATTTTACTCCACAATACTTGCTAAAATTTTCTTCAAATTTCTCAACTTCTTCTCCCATTTCCAAAACTCCCTTGTTTAGAATTTTGTCGATAGATTGAAGAATTTCTTTTTTATTTGATTGGTAATGTTTATTTAGATCATACATAAAGTCATAATTTTTTTATGATAACTCCATAAAGAACGTCAAACACTGTCATAAAATTTTTTATACCCATATATTCTTTAGGATTATGACTACCGTGTTTATTACGAATAAATAACATTAAAGAAGGGATACCAAAATTTGCAAAAACACTAGAATCGTGACCAGCACCACTTGGCAAAATCATAGGCTTCATCTTAATTGATTTTGAATAATCTTCAAAAACTCTAACTAATTTTTTACTCATTATTGCAGGTTCTGAGTTTGTTTCTTTTCCTAAAGAAAATGTTGTTTTTGTTTTTAACTCAATCCTCTTTATTTTACTTAATAAATATTTTTTTGAGCTTTTAAGAACCGCTTTCGAACTACTTCTTACATCAATACAAAAACTTACATGTCCAGCACTTTTAGCAAAAGAATGTTCTTCAAAATCTGTAAAGAATTGACCAAAAGTTATAGTTAAATCTCTCCCTTTTTTTAGTTGATCTTCCCAATAAATATTCATATCATTAACCAATGATGACACTGCAACAACTGAATCTTTTCTATAATCAATTGGAGTTGCTCCAGAATGTAAGTACTCGCCTTTACAAACAGCATCTCTAAATCTAAAACTGCCTCTAATACTAGTAACTATACCCAAAGGGAGTTTATTCCTTTCAAGCACTGGCCCCTGCTCTATGTGAGGCTCTATAAAATATTTGAAATTTTTTAAATCAAACTTCACCTTACCCTGACTTACTTTGTTAGCATCAAATCCAGATTTGTTGATATGATAAAATAAAGATTTTTTAGAATCTGACCTTACAAGAGAATGGAGGAGTTTTTTATCAAACTTACCAACAGCTATTTTACTTCCAATATAACTATAAGGAAACCAGCAGCTCTCTTCACCTCTAATACCCATTACACCAATCGAAAAGTTAGGTGTAATATTATTTTCGTAGAGAGTTTTAATTAAAATAATGCCCATTAGTACTCCAGCTAAACCATCAAAATTACCTCCATGTTTTTGACTATCTAGGTGAGATCCAATCACTATAATTTTTTTTGATTTTCCTTTGTATAAAGCTAAAAAATTTCCTCCATAATCAATCTCTACTGAATTAGAAAATTTTTTTAATTCTTTAATTAAAAATTTGTGAGTTACATTTTCACCTTTACCGTAAGTTTCTCTTGTCACACCAGGGTTTGCAAATGTTAGTGATTTAATTTTATTAAAAAGATATTTTGAGTATTGAGTATTATTCATAAAAATTTGCATACCAATGGTGAGCAACGTCCTCTCTTTTGCATACCCAAATCTTGTTAAGACTTCTTATGTGTTTTATAATTTTTTCTATTGCAACAACTCTTCCAGGTCTTCCGATTAACCTAGGATGAAGGCCTATATTCAGCATTTTAGGTTGGTGCGAACCTTCTTTGTATAAATAATTTATAGAATCACATACATATTCGTAAAATTGTGTTGAGCCACTAAATCCTGATGGTAACTTAAAATGAACATCATTTGTATCTAAAGAATAAGGTATTACTAAATGTTTTTTTTCTCCAGTCTCAACCCAGTAAGGCAAATCATCATTATATGCATCACTATCATATAAGAAATTTCCATTTTGAATAAGTAATTTTCTAGTATTTTCACTTGGAGCATATCTACAGTACCAACCTTTAGCTTTTTTGTTAGTGAGTTTTAGAATTAAATCATATGCTTTTTTTATTTGTTTTTTTTCAATAATTTTATTTAACCTATAATGCTCTTCCCATCTGTAACCATGGCAACATATATCGTTAGAAGAATTTTTAATGTGTTCACATATTTCCTTATTTTGAAGCAGTGTCAAAGCACACACAAAAAAAGTATGGGGCATTTTATAATTATCCAACAATTTAGTTATTCTCCAAAAACCTACTCTAGACCCATATTCATAAATTGATTCAATTGCTAAATCTCTTTGATTTTGATTGTGCCTTCCTCCAGGAACCTCAGATAGCCCTGACTCAGATTTTAGGTCTCCGAGCAGAGGAGAATATTCTGAACCTTCTTCAACATTTATTACGAAATTTATTGCGAGTCTTGATTTTTTTGGCCAATTTGGATTAGGTGGTTCTTTGCCATAGCCGGTAAAGTCTCTTTCTAAAATTTTCATTTGTTTTAATTACCATTCGCCTTCAATTATAGCAAAAAAACAACACCATTCTCCAATTGTTACATTTGGAAGCGCTCTTAATCCAAATATCATTCCATCTTCTGGTGCTGAAAGTTTACAAAGCTCACTTCCATAGTAATCAATAATTGAAGCAATATGATCATTTTTATTCATCATCGTTAAAAATTTAATTTCAGAGTTTGGAAGAAATATTCCACTTTTAGGCGCTAATAATGCTTGTTGAAACCCTTTATATCTAATTGAAGGATAATGGGGCAAACCTTTAATCATTTTATAATGAGTCAAAATATTAATACAAGCTTTAAGCAATGTTTTACCAACGTTTAAGAATGCACCCGGAGCAGTAGAAGATCTGCCACCTAATTCTACAGTTAAAGCAGGTTTACCAATTTCAGCCATTACAGCCATGGGGCTTTTTGAAGTTACATTAGAGTATAGGCACACTCTCCAATCCTCCCCCATTGCTCTTGCTAATTCTTGTGTTTTACTATCAGTTGCAGCAAACATTGCCTCAGCTAGATAAGAATGACTACCTCCTGAGTGAATAGATATTTCCATATCAGCAAATTTAACCATCCATTCCATATGAATATTAGCAATACGCTCACTTAAATAACCGTTTTCTCTACCAGGATAAATTCTATTCATATCATAAGAAAAGGTATCAAGTGGATTACCTCTTTCTGCCGCTTCCATTGCAGGAACATTTATAACTGGAACAAGAACAATAGATCCTGATAAATCTTTTGGATCTACAGCTTTTCTTAAAAGCGAACATGTTAAAATACCCTCCGGCTCATCACCATGAATTCCTCCATTGATCCAAAAACATGGACCATCTTTTTGACCATTGATAATCGTTACAGGAATTGCAATTTCTCCACCACCTGCCAATTTTTCAACAATAATTTTACCATCTTGAATGGTCCCTGGAAGTGCCTTTGCTGTACCTATTTCAATAGTGGCCGTCATATTATACTCCTGAAATTTTGTGTTTTTCTAATTCTGCTTCTGTATAAACTTGCATAAATTCAATTTCAGTTCCAGATACTTCATTATCTAAAAAAGCAACAAATCCCTCGGGATGTGGATGACTTCCATACACTTTACAAGCTTCACATATTCGTAGCTTAGCATTATGTTTTTTTGCATGATCTAAAACTTTATTTATATCGTCAACTTCATAACAAATATGATGTAAGCCCTCACCATATTTTTCAATCCACTCTGTAAACCTCCCAGCTTTATTCAATGACTCACAAAGTTGAAATTCAATATCATTTATAAAAAAGATTGCGACTTTAGTTTCTGCCTTTTCCCAAATAACTTTCTCAGTTTTCGAAGATACAGATAAAAAAGATTGAAAATTTAATAGAGCTTTATCTACACTTTTGACAGCAAAAGCCATATGCTTAATTCGCATTGATTTATCTTGATTAATGAGAGCTCTTTGACGGTAATCCATTTTAATTTATAATTTACCAGAGAAAGCAAGATGCCAAAAGATAAATAAAATCAATTATGTGATGACTAATTCTCATCACTAATTTATAATTAAGTGTGCTTTCAATTGAATACAGATATTTTTACCAATCAGCTTTAGATACCTCCATAAGAAAAGCTTCTCAAAATTTAAATATTAATTCCTCAGCTATAGTTAGGCAAATTCAGAAACTTGAAGACAGATTGCAAACAAAACTTTTCATAAGAAATGCAAGAGGGTTAGAGTTAACTGAAGAAGGGAAACTTTTATTTGATCATCTGAGTATACAAAATGAAACAAATCAAAATTTTCTATCAAATTTAAAACAAAATAAAACTAGTACTTCTGGTGAAATCAATATCTCCACAGGTGAAACATTTGCTGTTCAATTTTTATCACCAATAATTTCTAAATTTAGAAAAATATACCCAGATATAAAAATTAAAATATCATCTAGACAACCTGAAACTATCATTGATAACCTAATTACAAATAAAACAGACTTTGGAATTTCTTTTACTAAAAATTTACCTAATACACTTAAATCTGTGTATGTTTGTAACTTTCCTATTGGTATGCTCTGCTCACCGGAGCATATATTAGCGCATAAAACTGAGATTACATTAGAAGATTGTCTTAAATTTCCATTAATATTTCACCCAGGTACTGTTACATTTTGGAATTCAATACAAAGAGAAGTTGGGGAAAAATTATTTTCTATAAATCCTAATTTGATATCCAATTCAGTTGCATTTATTAAAAATTATCTAATTGAAGATGTTAATTATTTAACCTTTTTTACAAGCGTGGGTTCTATAAAAGAAATAGAAAGTAACCATTTAATCTTTAAAAAAATTAATCACAAGTTATTCCTTAATAACAAAGTTGGGATTATAGTTTCAAAAAAAAATAGACAAAAAAAATATACTGAAGAATTTATTGATTTAGTTAAAAAAGCGTTTCAAAATTCACCAGCTGCAGATTGTTAAAAATAATTAAATTAATGATTCAATTTTTGGCATTAAGTTAATTAATTGCTTTGTATATTGGTGAAAAGGTTCATTGAATAATTTTTCAGTTTCGTTTGTTTCACAAATAGAACCGTTTTTAAGAACTATAATTCTATTACACATCTGCCTGATAACGGGCAAGTCATGGCTTATAAATAACATTGTTAGAGCAAGCTCATCTTGAATATCTTTTAATAAATTTAATATTTGTGCCTGAATACTTACATCTAAAGCTGATGTTGGCTCATCACAAATTAATAATCTTGGTCTTGTAGCAAGCGCTCTAGCAATAGAAATTCTTTGTCTCTGGCCTCCAGAAAATTCATGAGGGTATCGATCTAGAGATTTTCTAGTCATTCCAACAATATCAATTAAATCATTTACATTTTGCTCCAAGTCAATTCTTGTAATACTTTTTTGAAAAAATTTAATGGGTTCAGCTATAATATCCTTTACTTTAAATCTTGGATTTAAAGATGAGTATGGGTCTTGAAAAATCATTTGTATTTGCCCCCTGCTCTTGTCAATTTGATACTTTCTTCTTGAATTATAAAGCGACAAACCATTATATTCTAACTCACCAAATGATGGTTTAACTAGCCCAGTAATGATTTTGGCGATTGTTGATTTGCCAGAACCTGACTCCCCAACTAAACCAAGAGTTTCTCCTTCAAATAACTTGAATGAAACATTGTTTACTGCCTTAACTGCATTTTCATCTAGTTTTTTTGAATAAGAGATAGACTGATCATCGAAAATCTTTGTTATTTTTTTTAACTCTAATAATTTTTCATTAGTATTTTTTCTTACCCCCCAAGTTTTAATAATATTTTTTGTTAAATTAGCTGAGCTTGTTGTAATTTCTGAACCATCAGGACTGATAAGTTTAAATCTTTCAATTTTTTTATTTGTTGGTGGAACTGATATAACTAAACTCCGTGCTTCTGTAGATTTTGGGTTAGTTAGTAAATCCTTAGTATTACCTTGCTCCACAATTAACCCATGACGCATAACAATAACTTTATTGGTAGTTTCGGCAATAACTCCCATATCATGAGTAATAATAATAACTCCTAAATTTCTTTTTTTTGTAAGTTCTTTTAATAATTCTAAGATTTGATATTGAATACTAACATCTAAGGCGGTGGTTGGTTCATCTGCTATTATTAGATCTGGCTCACAACTTATTGCTAAAGCAATAACAACACGTTGACGCATACCTCCACTAAATTGGTGAGGATAATCTTCAATTCTTTTAGTTGCATTTTCTATTCCAACTTCTTCTAGGAGATTAATAGATTTTTGCAGAGCCTCATCGTGAGATAAATTTAAATGTGTTTGTATTGTTTCAATTAATTGATCTTTTATTTTAAAAAGTGGATTTAAAGAGGTTTGAGGATCTTGAAAAACAAATCCTATTTTTTTTCCTCTTATTTGTTGAATAATTTCTTCATTATTTTGCAATTCACTATTATCAATTTTTATTGTACCGCTAGTAATTTGCCCAGGTGGGTCAATTAAGTTAATAATTGCATTAGCTATAGTAGATTTACCTGAGCCAGATTCACCAACAATACCTAATATTTCACCTCTCTCTAATGTAAAATTAACATTACTACTAGCAACTATAGTTTCTTTTCTAGTTTTATAACTGATGTTTAAATTTTTAATTTCTAATAAACTCATCTCTTTTTTAATTTTGGGTTTAGTGCGTCTCTCATCCAATCACCTAAAAGATTAATAGATAAAGCTAAGACTACAAGGAAAATTGCAGGGAAAAAGGTTATCCACCACTCACCAGAAAATAAAAAATTATTTCCAAATCTAATAAGTGTTCCTAAAGATGGTGTTGTAGGTGGTACCCCAACTCCTAAAAAACTCAATGTAGATTCTGTAATGATAGCTAAAGCTAAACCAATGGTTGCAATTACAAGTATAGGTCTAAGAATATTAGGTAATATATGTTTAAACATTATTATTATATTAGGTAATCCAATGATCCTAGATGCAGAAACATACTCTTTGTTTTTTTCAACGAGAGTTGATGCTCTGGTGACTCTAGCAAACTGAGGCCATTCAGAAATACCAATCGCAAAAATTAAAACATATATAGCCATCTCATCATGCATAGATCGCGAAATTATTGCCCTAGCTATTCCATCTACTAATAAAGCCATCAAAATAGTTGGGATTGTTAATTGTATATCGGTAATACGCATTACAATTATTTCGTACCTGCCACCTATATATCCTGCTGTGACTCCTAAAAAGACTCCTAGTATCATAGCAAAAAAAATTGAAGCAAAACCAACAATCAGAGAAATTCTTGAGCCATATATCATTGTAGAAAACATATCCCGTCCCTGCTGATCAGTTCCTAGAAAAAAACTTGCACTTCCTCCCTCTGACCATATAGGAGGGGTAAAAGCATCCATCAAAGAAACGCTTGCAGGATCAAAAGGATTATAAGGAGCAACTATTCCGGCAAAAAAAGAGCAAAGAAAAATTATAAAAAAAATACTGGATGAAATAATAGCAATTTTTGAATTAAAGAAACTGTAACCTATATCAGTATCATAAATTTTATTAAAAGTTTGCTTAATCATAATTAATTGCTTTCTTCCTTAAGTCTAATTCTTGGATCGATAAAATAATAAGTAATATCAACTATAAAATTTATCATTACAAAAATAAAAGCAACCATAATCATATATGCGGACATGATGGGTATATCGACAAAGTATACAGCATTAATAAATAATGATCCCATACCTGGCCATTGAAAAACTGTTTCTGTGATTATAGAAAATGCAATCAATGTTCCAATATTAATACCTGTAATTGTAATTACTGGAATTAAACCGTTTTTAAGCGCATGTTTATAATTGATAATATTATTTTTAATTCCTCTGGCTCTTGCAAATTTAATATAATCAGTTTGTAAAATTTCCATCATTTCTGCTCTTACAAGTCTGATAACATAAGTCATTTGAAATAAACTTAATGTAATTGATGGAAGTATAAGAGCTTTTATACCAGACATAGTTAAAAAACCTGTTGTCCAAAAACCTAAATCAGTGACATCACCTCTTCCAAAAGAAGGCAGAACTCCTAAAATAACTGAAAATAAATAGATCAACAATATCCCAATAATAAATGTTGGAAGTGATACTCCAGCTAATGAGACTACAAGTATAATATTTGATATAAAACTATCTCTGTTAATTCCTGTGTAGACGCCTAAAATGGTACCTGTAATAATTGCTAGCATTGCTGAGACAAAAACTAGTTCAAGAGTAGCGGGTAATCTTTCACCTATTAAATCTGAAACTTCCCTTTTTAATTGATAAGAAATACCAAAATTACCTTGTACTATATTACCTAAAAATCGTGCAAATTGAATATATACAGGATCATTTAATCCTAATACCTCTCTTACTTCAGCTCTTCTTTCATCTGAAGCATCCTCACCTGTCATACTATTGACAGGATCACCAACGAAATTGAATAATGAAAATGAAACAAAGGCAACAACAATCATAACAAGAATAGATTGTAATAATCTTTTGAAAAAATAGCTAATCATTATGAGATAATCTGGCCAGTGTTTTACACTGGCCAGAGATTTAAAAGTTAATTTAGTTTACGTTAGCAAACCTAAATAATGGTTCATTGTTCATTCTAATTGGAACATCGACATTACTTTTAGATGCTTGGTTAACAACTTGGTGATGTAAAGGAAGATAAGTTACATCATCTTGAGTAATGTCCCAAGCTTCTGCAATCATAGCATTTCTTTTATCCAAATCTGTTTCAACACCCATAGCTGCAACTAATTCATCAACTCTAGCATTACTGAAATTTACTTTATTCCAGCTACCAGCACTATCAAATAAGTATGAATAGACATAATGACTGTCAAAAGTTGGAACTCCCCAACCTAACATATACATATCACTTGTCATACCATTTGCATCACCTTCTTTAACTTCAGAGAAATGCTGACTTTTAGTTTTAGCATCAAGATTTACCTTAACACCTATTTTTGCAAACATACCAATGGCAGCTACACAAATTGCCTCATCATTAATATAACGATCATTAGGACAATCTAATGTAAGCTCAAAACCATCTGGGTATCCAGCTTCTGCCAATAGTTTTTTTGACATCTCAGGATCATAAGGCATTCTTTGATCACGTTCTGCTGTATGACCGTTGACACCAGGAGCAGTAATAATTCCCGCAGGAACACTTTGTCCTCTCATTACCTTGTCCTTAATAGCATCCATATCTAAAGCATGGTACATGGCTAAACGAACTCTTTTATCTGCAAAAGGATTTTTTCCTTTAATATTAGATGAATTTAATTCAGCCGAACCCTGGTCCATACCAAAAAATATTGTTCTATTTTGAGGAGTCATTTTAACATCATGCGAAGAAGAAGATTTAATTCTTGCTATATCTTGAACTGGCACAACATTGGTATAATCGATTTCTCCAGATAAAAGTGCCGCAACTCTAGTTGCATCATTTTTAATAGGAAGTAACTCAACTTTATCTACATTGAATGTACTATCATCACCCCACCAATCATCATTCTTTTCAAAAACAGTTCTGACATCTTGTTCTCTAAATGTAATTTTAAAAGGTCCAGAACCATTAGCATTAGAAGCACAATAAGATGTTTCTCCTGCATCCCAATTATATGAAACTTCACAACCATTTGCCTTTGCCCAATCTTCAGACATTACAAAAATTTGAGTTAATTGGTTTAAAAGAATTGGATTTGGTCCATCTGTTTTTATTTGAACTGTGTGATCGTCAATAGCGGATGCTGATTTAATGCTCTTGATTAAATCTACCATATCAGATGGAGCTGTTTTGGCTCTATTGATACTAAAAGCAATATCACTAGCAGTTAAAGATGATCCGTCATGAAATTTTACACCCTTACGAATGTTAAATACCCACGTATCATCAGCAGTTGTTTCCCATGACTCAGCAAGTTGTGGAAGTATCTCCATATTAATACCTGGAGTAACTAGTCCTTCATAAACTTGTCGAGAAACCATATGCGTAGGTCCCTCATTTTGCGCATGTGGATCTAAGGTTAGTGAATCACCTGGCATTGACCACTTTAATGAAGCGGCAAATGAAGTTGAAACAAAACCTGACATAACCAATACCAAAAGAATATTAATTAATTTTTTCATTTTTATTTCCTCCATAGAAATTTGATACTGAACTCTTACTACTTCATTAAAAATATTCAATATTATTAGTTTGAATATATGCTATATTTTCTCATATATTTTTGTATTACTAAAAAGTGATAGTATTTTAGAAGGATTATATACACTGTGAAAAGATCTAAAAAAGCAAATATAGCCCATAAAATATTAAATAGAATTTATAAAAGAGTTCCCATTCCTCTGAAACATAGAAATAAATTTGAATTAGTTATTGCAGTATTATTGAGTGCTCAGTGTACGGATGAACGAGTCAATCAAGTGACACCAATATTATTTAAAAAAGCAAATACAGCTAAGAAAATGATCAATATTTCTAAGAATACTATTTACAAAATTATTCGTCCATGCGGCCTAGCTCCGCAGAAATCAAAAGCTATTTATGAGCTGTCAAAAATACTAGTAAAAAAATTCAAAGGTAGAGTTCCGGAGAGTTTTGAAGAACTAGAAAAATTACCAGGCGTTGGTCATAAAACTGCAAGTGTAGTTATGTCACAAGGATTTGGCCATCCAGCCTTTCCTGTCGATACACACATACATAGACTTGCTCAACGGTGGGGACTAACAAATGGTAAAAATGTTATTCAAACTGAGAAAGATCTAAAAATTCTTTTTCCAGAAAAATCATGGAATAAATTACATCTTCAAATAATATTTTATGGAAGAGAATTCTGTCAAGCAAGATATTGTTATGGTCTTGAATGTGAAATATGTAAGGCTTGTAATCCTAAAAGAAAGAAAAAAATAATTACAAAAAAATAATTATTTATTCCTTCTTGCAAACCTGAAAGATTGAATACAGAGAAATGTAAAAAATGTACCTGTTATTAACATCATTATTTTTGATAAATCAGCCCAAAACAAATTAAGGAAATTACCTGAAAAAAAACTTCTAAATACATCTAATCCACCAAATGCAATCAAAAGTCCGAAAAACACAACAATATGCATCATTATTTTTATTTTAGTAGCAAACAATACTGACAAAAGTGAAAAGAATAAAATAGGTAAACCCATAATTGATGGTATTAAAGAAGTATAAGATGAGCTAGAACTGATATAATTCACTAGCAACCCCCACAATATAAGAAATATACCATACAAAATAGAGATAGACTGCATATTTAGTCCAGCAAACTTATATTCTTTTTGAGCCATAAAGATAATTTAGGTAATAAAAATTGTTTTTAAAGATTAATTATTATCTTTATAGGTGTATTTATTTTTTTAATCAAATGACTGAAACACTAATTATTTATTCCACGACTGATGGTCAAACAACTAAAATTTGCAATAAACTGATTGAGAAAAGCTTTAAAGATGACGCAAAATTATGCTCACTGGATGAAGCAATTAAAGAAGATTTAAAAATTTATAAAAAAATTATAATTGGGGCAAGTATTAGATACGGCAAACATAATCCGAATATTATAAATTTCATTAAAAAAAATATCAATATTTTAAATAAAACAAAAACAGCTTTTTTTTCAGTCAATGTTGTTGCAAGAAAACAAGAAAAAAACACTCCATATACAAATCCATATGTGATTAAGTTTATGAAGCAAACAGATTGGGAACCTACTAATGTTGGAGTATTCGCCGGTAAAGTAGATTATCCTTCATATAGATTTTTTGATAAGTATATTATTAAATTTATAATGTGGTTAACAAAAGGACCAACAGATACTTCTAAAAGTTATGAATTTACAGATTGGGGTGAAGTAGAAAAATTTGGGGAAGTTATATTTAAAATGTAATTAATCCCATTTAGCTAAAGGTGGCATAGACATTAATATAGCATCAATGTTCCCTCCAGTTTCTAATCCAAATTTTGTGCCTCTATCGTGTAATAAATTAAATTCTGCGTAACGACTTCTTTTAATGAGTTGTTTGTTTTTATCACTATCACTCCATTTTTCATTTTTAAAATCTAAAAGAGTTTTTTTAACAAAATCATGAAAATATTTTCCAATCTCAATAATAAATTCAAAATCATTATCCCAATTATTCTTTAAATAATCAAAAAAAATACCACCTGCTCCTCGTGGTTCATTTCGATGTGGAAGATAAAAATAGTCATCACACCATTTTTTGAATTCTTTATATTTATTTGCATTATATTTATTACAAATATTTTTTAAACCATCGTGATACTCATCAAGAGGATTAAATTCTAAACAAGGTGTTATATCCATTCCTCCACCAAACCAATTTTCAGTTGTCATTAAAAAACGAGTGTTAAAATGCATTGATGGAATTTTAGGAGATAATGGATGAAGCACTACACTTATTCCTGTAGCTTGATATCTTGGATCAGTTTTAGTACCTGGTATTCGAGCTTGCATTTCAGCATTAAATTTTCCAGATACTGTTGAAACATTTATGCCTCCTTTTTCAATAACTTTTCCTTTAATTTTAGCCATTGTCCCCCCACCCTCATGGCGATGTTTCCATTCAGTTTCAGCAAACTCCAATCCATCAATATCAGAAACAGTTTTGATTAATTGATTACGCAGATTTTCAAACCAATTTTTTGCTTTATTAAAATTTTGATCTTTCATTCTTTATTCCAACCTTGAGTGTTTTTTGTAATTAGATGCGCAATAAAATGTAAATGATCTTTATTATCATTTAGACAAGGAATATATTTGTATTTTTCACCACCAGCTTCAATAAAATATTCTCTATTTTCTTCCTCAAGCTCTTCAAGTGTTTCAAGGCAATCTGCACTGAAGCCAGGGGATATAATATGAATATCTTTTATGCCTTTCCTAGGTAGTTCTTTTAATGTTTCACTTGTATAAGGTTGTAACCACTCCTCTCTTCCAAATCTACTTTGAAAAGTTGTCATAATTTGATCATCGTTTAGTCTCATTTTTTCTTTAACTAACCTAGTAGTCTTTAGACAAAAGCAGTGATATGGATCGCCATTAGTTAAATATCTTTTAGGAATGCCATGGTAGCTAAAAACTATTTTTTGCGGCTTACCATTTTTCCCCCAAAAGTCTTCAATAGAAGATGCTAAAGTTTCAATATATTTTTCTTCTTCAAAATATTGATTAATAAAACGTAATTCTGGAATCCATCTCCATTTTTGTAAAGTATTGGTTACTTCATCAAATGTGCTGGCTGTTGTGGCTGCACAATATTGGGGGTATAAAGGTAAAACTAGTAGTCGTCTTACTTGTTTTTTTTGCAAATCTTTTAAGGCCTTTTCAATAGACGGATTGCCATAACGCATTCCAAGTGCAAATTCAACATTTGGATATTTGTCTAATATTATTTTTTTTACTCCGTCTAATTGTCTCTGCGAAATATCTAAAAGTGGAGAACCTTTATCTGTCCAAATTTTTTTATAATTAGCAGCAGATTTTCTTGGTCTAATTTGTAAAATAATTAGTTTTAAAATTATTTGCCATATTATTTTTGGAATTTCTATTACTCTTGGATCTGATAGAAACTGATTTAAATATATTTTAAGTGATTTAGCGTTTGGCGCATCAGGTGTCCCCAGGTTTGTAATCAATACTCCTGTTTTGTCCTTGCTACCATGTTCATAATTTTTTTCACCAAAATATTTCATATTGTTTAACCAAATTTTTTTCTTATTGTTTCTATAAATAAATGTACATTTTTTTCAGGAGTTACCTTGTTAATACCATGACCTAAGCCACAAACCCATCCATTTAAATCTCCTATATTTTTTATATTTTCTGAAAATATATGTAATTTATTCTCCAGCTCTTTTGAGTCAAGCAATAGATGCTTTTCATTAAAATTACCTTGAATGAAACCAAATTTAGAATTCAAAAAAATATTTTGCAAGTCAACGCCGTTATCTACACCAATTCCAGCAAAAGGAAGATCTGATAGATAAGAAATTTCATTATAGTTTTTACCTCTAACATAATAACCAACTTTATTAGGAAATGAATTAGATATATCTTTTAAAAGAAGCTGATACTTTCCTCTAAAAAAATTATTATCTAAAGACGATATCCCGCTATCAAACATCATAACTACTTCTGCTCCAGCATCCAGCTGCAATCTAATATTTCTCTTTAATACTTCAAGAAGAGTTGTTTCCATAAAATCTATATAAAAATTTTGAAAATTTTTCTTTTCTATATTTTGTCCCGTGGCAAATCGCAAAATAGTCCATAAACCTCCAACAAATCCAATAAGACTTTTATCTTTAGCAAGTTTTTGTCTTGTAAATTTAATTGCATTACTTTGAAAAGTCATATGATCAATAGCTCTATCAATATCATTAAATTTTTTGTAATTCTCTGGATTTAATTCTTCTTTAAATACAGGCCCAGGGTTAAATTCTAATTCTAAACCAAGACCTTCTAAGACAAATAATATATCACTAAAAAGTATCGCAACATCAAAATCAAATTCTTCAACTGGCCCGCAGGCGACTTCCGCAGCTAGTTCAGCATTTTTACACAATTCTTCAAAAGTATATTTAAGTTTAAGTTGCTGATAATGCGAATGATATCTTCCTGCTTGACGCATAAACCATATTGGTGGTGTTGATTGAGGTATTTTATTTAATGCATTATAAAATTTATTATTAGACATTAATCAATTGAAGGAAGAATGTTATTTTTCCACTCCTTGTACGAAAGTTCTATAGTTAAATTCTTAGAGTCATTACCCAATATTTTTTTTATCTCATTATACGTATTCCCTGGGCCACAAAAGTGAAATTTATTTAGTATATTTGGATATTTAGTAACTGCATACTTAAATGCGCTTGAACTCATCCAATAAAAGTAGTTTTTATTTTCAAAATTTAAAGAAATTTCATTTTTTTCTAATTCATACGTATGAATAACATTTTTTATTCTTGAAACTGGTGCATCTAAATGTGTTAACTTTATCCATTCATTGTTTGTTAAAGATTTAGTTTTAGGATCTATATCTTCACCTAAACCATCTGCAGAGCCATTTACCCATATTCCTCTTTCTGCAATATTTTTCCATGTTTCTAATCCGCTGACCCAAATAATATTAGATTTATCTATACTTGCACCTTGAGGCAAAGCACTTTGTCTTGAAACCCAAATACACTTATCTTTTGTTTGAGATAATTCTTTAACACTACTCTCAATTACTTTTCTTTTAAAGAAATTATAATCACTCAGATGTTCAGGAAATATCTCAATGATAGATGTTGGTTTCACATAAGGGGGATTATTATTTTCATAAATAGTTTTTTCGTAAAATGAGGATCCATCATCTTTTTCCCCTTTACTAAATTTAACTTTTCCAAAATGGGTATTTTTATAGGATACTCCAATTTTTTGATGACAACCACCTCCGTATTTTTGAAGCTCGTCTCTTTCAAGAGTTACATTTTTGTAATCTACTATATTATTTATTTTAGACAAAATTTTTTTTAAATCAGTATCTTCGGTTCGTATCTCAACTGCTAATGCCCCTTGACCTGGTGATGATGGGTTTATAGAGAGCGGTATTACACTCCATAAACATTCATTAATGTATGAAAGTAAGTTTTTTTTAGTATCAGGAAAATAATGTTGATCTGCATTAAGAAGTCTATCAATTGCAGCTTTTGCGACAACAAAGCCATCGACATTACCCTCTGTAAATTTTTTAAATCTCGTAAGTATATTACCTCTTATATTTTCAAATTTTATATTTTTAATTTTAAATGGTAAATAGCTTTTAATAAAATTTTCTAAATTATACTGTCTTCTAGGTGAAGATGAGAAGATAGAAATTGAATTTTTTTGATTAATTTTTTTAGTACTATTTTTTTTTATAAATAATAAATCTCTTTCATCAGCTCGATCTAAAGTAATAGCAACTTCAGTATCACTTCCAACATCCAAAGGTAAATCTTTCCAAGAATGAATTATGATATCACAATTTTTTTTAATTAATTCATCTCTTAAATCATCAGTAAATACACCTTCAGTTGGCATTTCTGATAAAGGTGTTTTTAGATCTTTATCCCCTGATGTACTTTTTGTAATATAATGCAATTTTATAGATGGAAAATTAGATGATAAAATTTGTCCAAATTCACGAGCTTGAATCACAGCAAGATCACTTTTTCTTGAGAGTATATTTAATTTTTCCAAAACCATAATTGTTTATAAACTTTTTTAGATACTAATCTATTAGACTAATTAATATTAATATAGACTAGTATGTAAATATAGCCCTCTTGCAAAAAATTTATAACTCTATTAAATTAAGTTATGAATAAATCCCTAAAAAAGGTTTAATATGAAAAGTCTAAAAGCAACTCAACATTCTTGGGGTTTAATAGCAAAAATTTTCCATTGGGTTCTTGCTTTACTATTAATATGGCAAATATTTACAGGTTTTAGCCTTCACAATATGGAATTTTCCCCTGCTAAAATTGGATTTATTGGAATTCATAAAATAATAGGAACAATCATATTTACGATAGTAGTTTTGAGACTAATTTGGAAATTTTTTAATTCAAAACCGGATACTTCCACACTCTCTAAATTTCACAGATATGCCTCCAGAGTTATTCATACCTTACTTTATACTCTAGTAATTTGGATACCAGTTCAAGGCACAATGATGACTCAAGCAGGTGGTTTTGATGTTCAGCTACTTGGACTAGTAACTGTCCCAAAATTTATAGAAACAAATTTTGAAATGTACCCAACTTTTGTTCAATTTCATTATCAATCAATGATTGCTCTTATAGCTGTATTTGGAATTCATTTAAGTGCAGGTTTGTACCATCGATTCATCAATTCTGATAAGTATGGTGTTTGGAATAGAATGAGTTTTTGGGGCAAAGATTAGCCATATTAGATGTGACAATTAATCAAATAAGTATCTTGGTTTTTTAAGATTTAGCTATAATTAAAAGGTTATGAAATATTCTACTTTTTTTAAAAAAGAGTTAAAAAAACTAAAAGATGAAGGTCTCTACAGGAACTTTAGAGAGATAGATCGACCAATAAAAAAATTTCCTAAAGCTGACGAATTTAAAAATAGTAAGGAAAGAGATGTTGAGGTTTGGTGCTCAAATGATTATCTCAACATGAGTCAACATCCAGAAGTAGTAAACGAAACAGTAAAAACTCTTTTGGAAATCGGTACTGGTTCTGGTGGAACGAGAAATATATCAGGAACATCATCGTTTCACACCTTTTTGGAAAAAAAATTAGCAAATCTTCATAACAAAGAAAATGCTTTGCTATTTTCTTCAGCTTACACTGCCAATCAATCTACACTATGGACGCTAGGAAAAAAAATAAAAAATCTTGAAATATTTTCTGATGAGCTTAATCACGCATCTTTAATACAAGGGATTAAAAATAGTGGAGCTTCGTGTCATATTTTTCAGCATAATGATGTAGACCATCTTGAAACTCTTTTACAAACTGCAGATCCTGGTCATCCAAAACTAATTGTTTTTGAAAGCTTGTATTCTATGGAAGGTATCAGATCTCCTATAATAAAAATTGTAGAGATCGCAAAAAAATACAATGCTATGACATATTTAGATGAGGTCCATTCTGTTGGCTTATATGGAGAAAAAGGTAAAGGTATTGCTGTAGAAATGAAAGTTGATAAAGATATTGATATTATCAACGGTACATTAGCAAAAGCTTTTGGACAAATGGGTGGCTATATAGCGTCAACCAATGAAATAATTGATTATATTCGTAGTTTTTCTCCAGGCTTTATTTTTACAACCTCTATTTGCCCTTCAATAGCCGCAGGTGCTAGTAAAGCTGTTGAAATCGTATCATTGGCAGATCAGTTAAGAATAAAAATTCATGAAAATGCTACCACAATGAGGCAATTATTAGAATCAATAGCTATACCTTATATCGATACTAATAGTCATATTATTTCTGTTATGATCAATGACCCTTTTTTATGTAAAAAAGTTTCAGAAAAGTTAATTGAAGATCACGGCATCTATGCCCAACCCATTTTCTATCCGACAGTCCCTAAAGGTTTAGAAAGATTACGAATTACCGTAACACCTAAACACAGAAAAGAACATATAGAAAATATGGTTAAGTGCCTTGATCAAGTATGGTCCGACTTGAGTTTACCAAGAAAAAATTCTACTAAACTTCAAGCAAATAATTAGGGTAAAATTGGGTCTCTTTTTTTTCTGGCCCCATAACCATGAAATAAAACTGCAGAAGTTATTACCATACCACCAAGAATAACGGTAAAACTTGGAACTTCATTTATACCAAATATTGGTATCCACACCCAAACAACACCCCCCACTACTTCCATTAATGATAATAAGGTTAACTCAGCTGAAGGTAAATATTTTGCCCCCAAAGTGTATAAAATTAAACCTGTTGCAACTATTAGGCCATGCAATAAACTCAAATAACTATTTATGGAAGGCATTGAAGTAAAAGGCTGGAAAGAAAAGCCTAGAACACAAAAAGAGAACAATGCACAAAATAAGCCAGCTAAAACTACAGTAGTAAATTTAGGAGTTTCAGGTTTCCATCTGATTGTAACAGAATATAGAGCAAAACCTGTTGCTGAAATAAGACCAATAATTGCACCAAGTGCACTTCCAGAAATACTATCATTAAAAATCATAATACAAACACCAAAAAAGGCTACAACCATAGAAAATAATGTTGTTCTTTGAAGTATTTCACCTAAAATAAAATATCCAACTATAGCAGCAATAAAGGGCATTGCTGCAAGCATAAATAAGGTCACTGCTGCTGTGGTCATTGTTATAGAAAAAATAAAACCAGTAAAAGCTGTTGCCAAAAAAATACCACCTAGAATACTTGAAATTCCAATTTGAAAAAAATTTTTATAAAAGACTAAACCTTCTTTTAGAAATAAAAAAATTAATAAAATAATTGCAATAGATATCCCTCTATAAAATAGATATTGAAAAACAAAGTCGTTAGCATCAACCATATATCTTACGGTTACAACTCCAAAACTCCAAAATAAACCAGCAAGAAAAACTAAGAGAAAAGCATTATAATAACTATTAGAATTCATAATTTATAAATCTCTGCATTAAATTACGCATAAAGTAAAATAGAAAACAAATGTATTGAAAAAATTCTGTATTAGTTACAAATACCAATAGAGCCTAAAGCACATTTTTTACCATCCACCCAGATGGCACTTGATAGGTTTGCTTCATCAAAAACTGCTCCTGAAATATTAGCCCCTAAAAGATTGGCTTCATACAAATTGGATCCTTTAAATGATGAGGTAAAAAGATTAGCTCCTTCAAAATTCACTTTAGCAAGATTTGCATTTTCAAAATTAGCATTATTACAATTAGCACCTTGTAAATTTGAAGCATATAAATTTGAATTACTAAAATTAGCAAAAATAAAGTTTCCAACTGAAAGATCAGAATTATTTAATTGAGATTTTTCTAAATTAGCTAGAGATAAATTCACGCCAGACATTTTGGCATTTGCTAAACCTACACCGATCAAGTCAAGATTTTCTACAAAATTACAGTTTGTCCAATCAACCTCATTGGAGGGTTGATCATCACAACCTGCATATGCAAAATTTATATAAAACAATATCAAAGTGGCTAAAATTAATTTCATGTTAATTAAAATAAGGAAGCTTTATGTTTTATTTAAGGCAACTAACGGGATGTTAGTTTCAATTCAATTCTTCTATTTTGTTGATAATCTTCTTTTGTCTCACCCTCACTAATAGGATAAAATTCTCCATAACCTGCTGCAGCAAGTCTTTTTGGAGAAAAACCAATATCAAGTAATAATTTTAAAACAGAATTTGCTCTTGCTGTTGATAATTCCCAATTTGAAGGAAATTGTGCAGTATTAATTGGTCTTTTGTCAGTATGACCTTCAACTTGAATAATCCAATCAATATCGGTTGGTATTTGTTTAGTTGTCTCCATTAAAGTCATTGCTATTTCTTTTAATTTCTCTTTTCCATTTTCTTGAAGATTTGCTGACGAAGAATCAAACAAAAGCTCAGACTCGAAAATAAATCTATCGCCAACAATTTTAATATCCTCTCTATCGCCTAATAAATTTTGTAATTTACCAAAGAATTCTGAGCGATATTTTTGTAATTCAAAAATTTTAGAAGTCAGTGCTTTATTTAATCTTTCTCCAAGTATTTCAATTTCAAGATTTTTTGAAATTGCATCTTCTTCGCTGGCTTCTAGAGCCATATTTAATGTTTCAATTTCATTTTTTAAATTTTCTATTTCATCAGATAAAATTGCTATTTGTTCAAAAGTTTTAGAAGATTGAATTTCCATTTCTTCTATTTGATTAGAAGAAATTTCATTTTCTGAAATTCTAATATCTTCAATATTTTGTATATTTTTTTTAAGTAAGGCAATTTCTAATTCCTGATCTATCTTTTGCTTATCAGAAATCGATAAAACATCATTTAATTCAATAATTTTTCCTCTTAAATCAAAAATTGTATTATCTTTATTTATTAAATTTTGATTGAGTTCAGCTAATTCCTGATTTTTAGATCTTATAGCTTCTAGTTGCTCTTGAAGAGTCGCATCTTGCAACCCAAGGCTATCATTAATTTCTAACAAATCATTCATTAAATTTTGATATTGAGTTATTTGATTTTGTAACTCCTCATCCCTTAATGCTAACTCTAAATTAGTTTGTTCTAACAAAGTAAGAGTTTCTTGAGTTTCTTTTTGTGAAACTAATAAATCTTCATTTAAATTTAAAAGTTCTTGGTTTTTATTTTTAATAGCTTGAAGTTGATCAGCAATACCACCATCTTCCAAACCTAAGCTTTTATTGATCGCCATTAAGTTTTGATTTTTAATATTTAATTCATTAATTGTTTGATTTAACTCATTCTCACTTATTTCTAGTTTTTTATTAGTCGCATCAAGTTGGTTATTAAGTTTGTTTAAACTTTCATTTGTAATCTTTAATTCACTTATTTTCTCATTTAAATTTGTCTGACTTATTGCAAGCCTATTATTTGTTTGATCAAGCTTCGAATTAAGTGTCTTAAGCTGATCTATACGAGCAGCTAAAGCTTTGTTAATTTTTTCACCAAGTCCCTCTGTATCTAAAATGGCACTATCTAATCCCTCATAAACCTCTAAAGCCTTTGCCACAATTCTCAATTCGCTTAAAAGCTCTGTGATTTGGCCAGATAGAGCAAGGATATTTTGTTCTTGGACAAATATTTCTGTACTTTTTTTAGCTAGATCAGTTTGTAAACCTTCCGTAACTAACTCTTGTTGTAATAAGTCTGACTGAACTCCACTAAGTAACGACTCAGTTTCAGATAAAGTATTAAGGGCATCTTCCTTTTCACTAACTTCAGATTTAAGAATTTTTGATAGCTCGCTTATTTGCATTCTTAATTCCTGTAATGCTTTATCTCTTCCTGAAATAGCATCACTTAAATAAATTTGTGAAACCGTAAATATCATTAACACAAAGATAATAACTATAAGTAATGTTGCTAATACGTCAACAAATCCAGGCCAAATATTTGTAGGTTCACCAAGTCTATTTCTTAAAGACCTTGATGCCATTATTATTTTTTATTTTTAACTTTTAGTTCTTGAATGCTTTGATTCAAATCTGCAAATATTTTTTTTGTTGAATCATCTAAGAAACCTTGTTCATTAATCTTGTTAATTAATTGCAAAATACTTGACTGAGTATTCAATTGAGTAGACAAAAAATTTGATAGTTTTTCATCTATTCCTGCTGAATGATTATTAACATTTTTAATTTGCTCACTTAACTTAGATAAATTGCTATTAATCTCGTTCTGATTTTGAGAAGTTTGTTTTAAAGAATAAACAATACCATCTAAATTATCATAAATTCTTTGAAGAGCTTGTTGACTTAAGTTATCAGATGCAGACGAATTCAGTAAATCTGGAACAGAGTTATTCTCTAGAGTTTTTTCAAAAAATAAACTAAACTTATTTTGAGCCTGACCAAGATTTATATCCATAAAACCAAGAATTAATGAACCTGCTAAACCCAGTAGTGAACTGCTAAATGCTATACTCATTCCCTGTAAAGGGGCATTTAAACCATCTTTCAAAGAATTAAAAAAACCTGCAACATTTGTATCATCAATTCCAAGACCGCTTATAACATTGCCAACAGAGCCTATAGTTTTTAATAAACCCCAAAAAGTTCCAAGCAAGCCTAAGAATACTAATAATCCTACTAAATATCTTGATGTCTCTCTTACACTTGATAATGACATATCTGTATTTTCTATTAATCTATTTATAACTGAGCTCTTAAAAACAAACCTGCCATCTATTTGCTTTAGATCTAAAGAAATATTTTTTAGATTGCCATTATTATTAAGAAATGACTTTGGAGATTTATTTATTTCAAAATTTGCTAAAGCTATATAATCGGTATTAAGACCTATAAGTCTTATTAAATTAAATATTATCCCAATAGCTAAACCTGCTAAAATTATTAAATTAATAAATATGTTCGATAAAAAAGCATTTTGTAAAACAGGATAAAGTAAAACGACAACAACAAATACTAGTGCAAGAAATATTCCAACTCTTACCAAATATTGATTTAAACTTTGATGCATAAATATATAGATAAACTATATGTTTTTAATAAGAATTTTATACATTTATATTCAATCAATTATACATATAATTTCTTGTAAGAGGTAAATTGTTAATATTTTTAGCAATTTGAATCTGAAAAACTATATTTCCCATATTGACAAAAGAATATTTACTAGCCAATAGGTAAAATTCCCACATACGATAAAAACGATGATCAAACATTCTAACTATTTCCTCTTTATGCTTTTGAATATTTTTATACCAATGAGAAAGAGTATGAGCATAATGCAATCTTAAGATTTCTATATCTGTAATGTTGATGTTTAATTTTTGAGTCTCAATGATAATGTCAGATAAAGAAGGAATGTATCCACCTGGAAAAATATACTTTCTAATGAATGGGCTAGTAGCTGTCGGAATACCTCTTTGACCAATTGTATGAAGAAGAAACACTCCATTATCTTTTAATAAATCATTCGTTTTTTTTAAATATGGTTTAAAATATTTAACTCCTACATGTTCAAACATTCCTATAGAAACTATACGGTCATATTTTAACTTTTCATCACGATAATCTTGAATTCGAAAGGATACTTTATCAGATAATCCCTCCTCCTGAGCTCTTTTGGAAGCTGTTGCAAATTGATTTTCTGAAAGTGTAATACCTTTTACATTTGCGCCAGTTTGTTTTGCAATTTCCAAAGCCGTTCCACCCCATCCACAGCCTATATCCAACACACTCATATTTTCTTTTATTTGAAGTTTATTTATAATATGTTTTTTCTTATCTATTTGAGCTTGATCTAAACTAATGTTTTCATTGTGAAAATAAGCACAGGAATACTGCATATCTTTATCTAAAAATAATTTGTATAAATCTTCTTTAAGATCGTAATGATGCGCAACATTCTGTTTTGATTTCATACCCTCATTTAGTTGTTGGAAAACCTTAACGTAACCAGAAAAGTTTTCATAAAATCTGTATATTGAATTATTACGAATGAAATCATCATAGCATGAGGTTACTATATCAATTAATTCTTCAATAGTTCCTTTTTGAATAAGGATTTCTTCATTCATATATCCTTCACCCAGATAAAGAGCTGGGTTTCGAAATAGTTTTTTTTCTATAGATTTATTTTTTAATTTGATCTTAACTAATCTATAACCTGTGCCAAATTCACGTATTGCGTTACTACTATCAATGATTATAATTTTGCCATCAAAATTAACTTTTGTGAGAACAGTATAAAGCATAGTTATTTTATTGAGTATTTTAAGAAAATGAAAAAAATTGTCAATAAAATGAAAAAGGCTACAAAAAATTGTAGCCTTTTATTGAAATTTATTTGAAAAATTACTAAGCAGCAATTCTGCGATTTTTTTGAGCTTCTTTTTCTTTTTTTAATTCTCTTTCATCGATATAAGCTACATCACAATGCTCTTTACAATAAGGCTTACCGGTAAGAGTTTCAGCTTCACAAAAATGAAAATCTTTCTCTTGTGGGTCACCGATTGGCCATTGGCAGTCACTAAAGGTATGAGTCACTTTATTTTGTTTTAAATAATTCTTAATTATAGACATTTCTTTATTCCTTCACGATACAAAAACAGTTGAAATAATTTATTAAGAGGTAGTTTATATGTACGAAAAATCTAGTATTCAAGGATAATTATAAATAAATACATATATCTCAATATGTTAGTATTTAGATTATAATTTACTACTACATATAGTTAATTAAATATATTTCAAAAATTAAAAAAACGAATCGGCATAGTTTAAAAAAACTATAATAATTAAAAGCACTAAAAAGATGCCGTAAGAAACAAAAAAAACTTTTTTTGTTAACTTAGCGTTTGGTGGCTTACGTATATATACAAATATTATAATAGTAGACCAAAATACTATTAGTACAAACCAACCTGTTAAAAAAGCTATATAAAAATCCTTAGACATTTTTATTTAATGAATTAATTATTCGGATAAAGTTGTTAGTTGGTTGGGCTCCATTGACTACAATCTCTTTATTAAATATGAAACATGGAACACTGTTGACTCCAATATTTTTAGCTTGTTTTTCTTCATTTAATAAACCGTCATTATCTTCTTTAGAAATAATATATTCTTTAATATTTTCATCATAAATATCTGCATCTTTAGATACCTTAATCAATATATCTAAATTACCAATATCTTCACCTTCAATGAAGTATTTATAAAATAATAATTCTAAAACTTCAGTTTGCTTTTTTTTCTTATGGGCATATGCCAAAAGTTTGTGAGAAAAAAAAGAATTGGGAGTCTTTGCAATCTTATTAAATTGAAAATATATTTTATTTTTTTTTCCTTCATCTTCAATACGTTGATAAACTGACCGGGCATTATCTTCACTACCAAATTTAGAAGTTAAGTATTGCTGTCTATCTATTCCATTTAGGGGCATCTCAGGATTTAATTGAAAAGGCCGCCACACAATATCAAAGTTATAATTTTTAAAATTTTCTAATGCTTGATTTAATTGACTAAAACCAATGTAACACCAAGGACAAATAGTATCGGAGAAGACATCAATTGAAACTAAATTGCGCAGCTATTACCTTTTAGAATATATTTTTGATGGTACTCCTCAGCTTTATAAAAAACATCTGCATTAGAGATTTCAGTAACAATATTGTTTTGAAAACTTTCCTGATGTCTATCTTTAGAATTATTTGCAATATTTTTTTGCATATCATTATAATAATAAATAACAGATCTGTATTGACGACCCACATCAGGACCCTGCCTATCTAAGGTGGTAGGATCATGACATTTCCAAAATTCATCAACTAAAAGCTCATAAGAGATTAAGTCTTCATCAAATTCTACCAGCAAAACTTCTGCATGATCTGTATTCTCATAACAGATACTTTCATAAGTAGGGTTTTTAGTATGACCACCAGAGTATCCAACTTCTGTTTTTGTAACGCCATTAATTGTTCTAAAATGCTCTTCAACACCCCAAAAACAACCAGCACCAAATAAAGCTTTTTGAATCATAATTTAAATATATACACTAAATTTATTTTATCAAACTAATGAAACTAAAATATAAAATTATTAATAAAAAAAATCTTTATTCTGGTTTTTTTTCTCTTAATAAATATGAATTTATTCACAAGAAACATGATGGTGAATGGACTGGCACTGTAGGACGAGAAGTGTTTAGTGGTGCCCATGTTTCTACTTTGTTGCCTTATGATCCGATTAAAAAAGAAATAATTCTCATTCAGCAATTTAGAGCAGGTGTTTTATCAAGATATGATGAAAATTACTTATTAGAAATAGTAGCAGGTATAATTGATGAAGGAGAAAATCCAGAAGAAACTGCTAAAAGGGAATGTTTTGAAGAAACAGGTTGTGAAGTAAAAAAAATACACCCTATTCAATCTTATTTTCCTGCCCCTGGATCATCTGAATCATATTATCACTTATATTTAGGAGAAATTCAGGCATTTAATGGAGAAAGAATAAGAGGTCTTGAAAAAGAAAATGAAGATATACTTGTTAAGTCTTTCAAAATTGATGAAGTAAGAGAAATGCTTAAAGAAAAGAAAATAATTAATGGGTTAACTTTAGTAGCGCTTCAATGGTTTTTTTTAGAGTATTATAAAGGTTAAGTACCTAAACCTCTTTCGTAAGGTTGAACTAACTCTTTACAAACTAGCGTCATATCGATTGTCTCTATTGTTTTATCAATAGTTTGATATTCTTGACATTCATATAATTCTTTTTCTTTTTGCAATACGGTAACAAATAAAAGAATATATAACCCATTGGCAGTTTCAATAGTATTCATAGCATAACTTTTAACTTCAAACCCTTCATTTATTAAATCTTTATAACTCTTGTCTGTTTCCATCCATTGGTCAGTATTTGGGTTGGCATATGCTAATGAAGAATATAAAAAAATAATAGTAATTAAATATTTTAGTTTACTTTTAACCATTTCAAAACCTCTTCTATATGCATATTTATGTCATTTATAGGATAAAAAACTTTTTTAATAATTTTTTTCTCAACTATTAAAGTGATACGCTTTAAAAAAAATTTTGAATTTACCAAAAAAGTTGGGATATTTAATTCTTTACTTAATTCTAATTTTTCATCACTCAAGACATCGTAAGGAACCTTTAACCTGCTAGTCATTTCTTTATTATCATCAACACTTTGTGAAGAAATACCAATGGGAACTGCATTTAAACTTATAATCTCATCATAATTATCCCTAAATAAACAGGTTTGAATGGTGCACCCTTTAGCACCAGGAATGTTATTCCAATTATCAGGAAGGGGTCTGTCAGGCCTTCCTGTCATAGGATAAAAATATAAAACCATCCTAAAAGTATCTAAACGATGAAGATTGAGTAAATTGCCGTCCTGATTAGGTAGAGAAATATTGGGAAAATTTTTGTTTTTAAGCGTATTCATAACGCCTTCATTTTTTAGAATAGATGTATGTGAATTATCACTCATTATTTTATTGTAATAATTTAATCTTTATATCATAACAACTAAATATGACTCAAATAAAACCCTTACCTAGTCAAACTACTCCACGCTTTGCAGACATTGCAACTTTTTTTCGATTACCAGTTATAAAAGATCTAAATAAATTAGATTACTGTGTTTGTGGAATTCCTTGGGACGGGGGAACTACAAATAGACCAGGAGCAAGACATGGCCCAAGAGAAATTCGTAATGCCTCTTCACTTGTAAGAACTTACCATCCATCTTCTCTGAAAAGCCCATATGATAAATTTCAAATAGCAGATATTGGTGATTGCCCTATAAATCCAGTTGATCTTCAAGATTCACTCAATAAAGTCACTAAGTTTTACAATAAAATTGTTGAGTCAAAAACTATTCCCCTTTCAATTGGAGGTGATCATTTAGTCTCTCTACCAATACTTAGGGCATTGGCGAAAGATAAACCTCTAGGAATGTTCCAATTTGATTCTCATTCAGATACTTGGGATACTTATTTTGGAGGTTTCAAGTACACACATGGTACACCTTTTAGAAGAGCAATTGAGGAAGATCTTATTGATCCAAAAAAATATGTAATTTTAGGTTTACGCGGCGGACTATATGATCCTGATGATCTAAAATGGGCTATTGATCAAGGAATAACAATTATCTCAACAGATAAATTTTATGAAATCGGCATGGAAGAAACTATTAAAATAATTAAAGATGTCTTGGAGGATACATCTACTTATTTTACCTTTGATATAGATGGCATTGACCCAACTTTTGCTCCAGGAACGGGCACGCCTGAAGTCGGAGGGATAACTGTTCGTGAAGCACAGTTAATAATTAGACACTTACATAGCTTAAATTTTATAGGTGCTGATGTAGTAGAAGTCTCCCCTCCATTTGATATAAATAATATGACATCACTTGTTGGAGCTACTATTGCGTTTGAAATTTTATGCACCATGACTAAAACAAATTAATGATTAAAAATTCTAAAAAACACTTAATGGATGCAAAAGAAAATTACTTACAGCATATGGGTGCTGCCCTTAAAATATCTTCACAATTATTTATAGCATCATTGCAAGCTTTCTTTCACTCTATAATACCAGCACTATTTACTAAAAGCGCATCTTCTAAAATTAAGGAATTGTATTTGTTTATAGAAAATAGAAAAAAATAATATTTTTATTATTAAACTGTATTATTTTAATCATCAAATTTAGACATTCCAACACATAAAACATTTTTTAAAGATACATAGTCCATATAATTTTTTTTGTTTATACCTCCAGTTGGAATAAAACTTGCTTCTTTTAAAATATTTTCAATTGAAACAAGTTTTTTGTAACCCCCAGCTAGATTTGAAGGAAAAAACTTAATATTCTTATATCCACTATCTAGCAAATACATAAACTCAGAAATTGTCTCTCCTCCCGGAATATAATTAGTCACTTGATTTTTTACCAAACTCGTAACTATTCCAGGTGATACAAAAAAATGAAACCCTGCGTCTTTACCCTTTAAATAATCTCGTTCTGATAAAATTGAGCCGAGTCCAAAATTTATATTAGTAAAATTTTTATTTATTTCTTTAGCAATTTCAAAGGAGTCCTCTTGTCTCAATGTAATCTCTATATTCTTTATATGAGAGTTATTTAACAAGAAGACTTCTAATCTCTTTATATCATCACGCAATTCTGTGGTATTTAGTATTGGTAAAATTTGTTGTTTATTTAATTCAGTTTCTAAATTCTTATTTAACATTAACTATAGCACCTTTTTTCATAACAATTTTTGCTCCTATTTTACTTGCCTCTTTAAGAGCTAGTTGAGGGTTTTTGGATATTATAAAGTTTGATAAATAAGCTGCATTATAACCATCTCCAGCACCAGATGTATCTACAACTTTCTTTATAGGCTTGTTTCTAATCATGTATTTTTTATTTTTATAAAAAGAATAATTATATTTTTCATTTTTTCTAAAGATAGCATGAAAGATATTAAATTTTTTTAAAATTTTTTCAAAAGTTTTTATATGATCATTTTTTTTCCAACAAACTAAATCTTCACCAGAACAAAAAAGTATATCAATATTTGGAAGTGTGGTATTCAAGAATAAATTTAAATTCTTTTTTGACCATCTTTTGATACGAATATTAAAATCAAAAATAACTTTACTATTTTTTTTTCTTAAAATTGATAAATGCGAAATGAATTTATCTATATTTTTAGGATCTAATAATGATAATGTTATTCCCGTTAAATAAATATAATCAAATCTTTGTTTTTTTATAAATAAATTTTTATTCATATTATTGAAAAAAAACTTAGAAGCACTATTATCTCTCCAATAATAGAATTGTTTTTCTCCCCTTTTTGTATTCTTTATAAGGTATAATCCTATTTCTTTAGATTGAATATTTTTAACTAAATCAGTATTTATTTTTTTTTTCTTTAAAAAACTAATAACACCTCTATTGATATCAGATGTCCCTATTGCCGTTAAATAAAATTTATTAAAAATACTTTGGTCTAAATAAGAAGTAAAATTTAAAGTATCACCTGCTACAGAGTAATTGTATAATTCTTTTTCTACGTTTGTTATTTCAATCATGCATTCCCCGATTGAGCAAATTGTAGTTTTCATTCTATAATCTAAAATTATTCATGGTGAAAAACCTCTTCCATAACTGACCACCACTCTCCTTTTTTCCTATTTGGATCAGGTATTTGACAAGGACCGCATACACTCCACCATTCCTGAACTTTTTTATTATTTGCCATCAATTGATTATCTCTTTCAATATCATTGCCATGATATTCCATATAACCAAAAAGCATATTATTGTGCAAATAAATAGAATAGTTTTTAAAATTTAGTTCTGTAAGATTTTCTAAAACTTCAGGCCATACATTTGCATGTAATTTTTTATATTCTTCAATTTTATCCTTTTTTATCCCTATTGTTACGCCAATTCTCAACATTTTAAACTCTGCATTAAATATTAAATTATTAAATATTATAAAAATTTTTTGCTGTATTTGCAAAAATCATATTTTTTTCTGACTCTGAAAAATTATTACAACAATCCATAGCAAGATCAAACCAGTTACTATATTTTTCTGCCATCGTTAGAACTGGCCAATCACTTCCCCACATAATTTTATTTGGTGAAAATAAATTTAAAATAAAGTCAACATATGGTTCTATTTGAGTTTTTGAGTAACCTTCTCCCACTTCAGTTAAAACTCCTGAAAATTTACAAAATACATTTTGGTAACGAGATAAAGCTTGCATATCTTTTTTCCATTCATCAATTTCAGAATTTAGTATTTTAGGCTTTGCAATATGATCAATAACTATTGGTAGAAAATCAAATTTTTGAACAAATTTTATCAAATGTTTTAGATGCTGAGGTCTGACTAAAGCATCAAATGTTAAATTTTTAGTTGCTAGATAATTTATATTTTCATTTAAATTATTTTGTAACATCCATTCATCATTTTCTATATCATGAATCATAGGCCTTACACCTTTAAAGAATTTACTTTCACATAGCTTATCAATAGTTTCTTTTGTTTTTGAACTCTCTAAATCAACCCAACCTACAACACCTGCTACAAATTCATTGTCTTCAGCTATTTTAAGAGTAAATTCTGTTTCAGCAACTGTATCAGCTGCTTGAACAATTATTGTTTTAGAAATATTTTTTTCTTTAATCAATGGCTCTAAATCTGATGGAAAAAAATCTTTATATAGTTTCTTCATATCTGGAGTCATCCAAGAGTAATCCCCTCTTGCAAGTTTCCAAAAATGTTGATGACTGTCTACGTACATTTAATTCCAATATGTGCCATTATTATAATCAAATTCTGCCAGAGAACTATCTTTTATTTTTACAGAATATCCTGGATTAGTTGGTGTAACATACCCACCGTTCTTAATAATAGCTGGATTATCAAAATGCTCGGAACAACTCTCAGCATACTCACTTAAGAAAAGATCATTATTGGTAATAATGAATTTATTGATTAGATTCAAATGCTGAACATATTCGCACAAACCAATACCACCAGCATGAGGAATGACTGGAGTATTAAATTTACTAGCAATTAATAAAACTGGTAATATTTCATTAATACTTGCAATTCTACAACTATCAATTTGACAATAATCTAAAGATTTATTTTCAATAAATTGTTTAAAAATTACTTTATTTTGAATCATTTCACCAGTTGCTAATTTTATATCTGGATGAGCATCTTTTATTTTTCGAAAACCAAGTATATCATCTGGATTAGTTGGTTCTTCATAAAACATAATATCAAATTGCTTTAATTGGTTGATATACTCAATTGTTTCATTAACACTCCATACTTGATTAGAATCGACCATCAACTTATTATCTTTTCCAATAAGCTCTCTTACCAACTTACAGCGATGAATATCTCTTTCAATATCTTGACCAACTTTCATTTTAAAATGTGTCCATCCTTTTTGTAAATTTTCTTTAACCAGATCTTTCATTTTATCATCTGAATATCCAAGCCAACCTGCAGCAGTTGTGTATGCAGGAAAAATAGTTGAATTTAACTCATCTATGTTGGAGGGTAAATTTTGTTTTTTTTTATCTATAATTTCAGCCGCTTCTTTTTTTGTTATTACATCATCGATGTATGAAAAAGAGAGCATGTCCAGTAATTGTTCTGTTTCTATATCTATTATGTATCTCCAAAGTGGTTTTTTATAAATCTTTGAAATTAAATCCCAAATAGCGTTAAAAAAAGCAGCAGCAGCTAAGTGCGTTACCCCTTTTTGAGGACCTACCCATCTCAGCTGACTATGGTTTGTTACTTTCTCCCATATTAATCCAAGTTCTTTTTCAATTTCATCAACTTCTTTTCCTATAATAAATTCTTTGAAGTACTCAATGGATTTACAACAAAGATCATTTCCTTTTCCAATTGTAAAAGTAGATCCTATTCCTGTAAAATTATCATTATCAGTTTCAATCGTTACATACGTTGCAGAATAATCACAATCTACATGAACAGCATCTGTACCTAAATTATCTTTTGATGTTGGGAAACGAATATCTTGAGTTTTTACATTAGTTACTTTCATAATAAAGGGCACCTTTCATCAATTAGTTTTTCTTTAAATAGATCACTCCATAAATCATTAGGGATATTAAAGTTTAAGTAATCTAAATTTTGCTTAATTTGATCAGGTCTGTCCATTCCTAATATCATAGAAGAGATTAATTTATTAGAATATGAAAACTGAATGGCTGCAGCTGGAACAGGAACATTATAATTTTCACAAATTTTTGAAATTTTCAAATATTTATTTTTAACTTCTTCTGGAATCGTATCATAAAAATAGGTAATATTTTTGCCAATCCCCTTTGCAAGAATTCCTGAGTTAAATACTCCAGCAAGAATTATGCCAATATTATTTTTTTCAGCAATAGGAAAGAAATCGTTAAGTGCATTTTGATCTAACAAGGAGTATCTACCTGCTAAAAGCATACAATCAAATTCACCAGCTTCTGCAAACTTTGCACAAATATCAGAGTCATTAATACCAACACCTATTGCCTTTATCACTTTTTCATCTTTGAGTTTTTGAAGGGCTTTATAAGCTCCATCCATCGCAAGTTTAAAATAATGATCAACTTCATTGCCATGGGTAAATTTATCCACATCGTGTATCAAGCATATATCAACTTTTGATACAGCCAATCTTATAAGTGACTGTTCAAAAGATCTCATAACTCCATCGTAGGAATAATCTAGATGAGGTGTAAAATTTAATCCTCCTGCAAATCGCCCTCTATCTATTTTTGACTCTTGTTCTGGAGTTAAGTATCTACCAACCTTAGTAGACAAATAATAACTATCTTCATTTACAGTTTTCAAAAAATTTCCTAAACGATGTTCACTTAAACCATATCCATAAAGTGGAGAGGTATCATACAAGTTGATATTTGCTTCATAACATTTTGTTAATACCTCAAAACAATTTGGCTCTTCCAGATTTTCAAACAAATCTCCAAACGGTGCTCCACCAAAACCAATTGCATTTAAATTGATATTTGTTTTCCCAAGCTTTCTATTATTCATGAATACTTGCCATTATAGATGAACTCATATCATCATAGTTGTGATTGTTAATTGTTTCTCCTACCACTTTAAAATCTTTCATGGTAATGATTCTATCAGCTAAACCGATCATTTCTGGCATATCACTGGTAATTAAAATTATCGAAGTGCCATTTTTAGATAAATTAATAATTAATTCATGTAAATATGCTTTTGTTTTAATATCAATCCCTACAGTTGGCTCATCTATAAACAAGATATCAGTTCCAGCAGCTAACCACTTGGCAACACTAATTTTTTGCTGATTGCCTCCTGATAAATTAGAGACTAATTGATTATAAGAAGGAGTTTTAACTTCTAATTTTTTTATATAAGGATCAACCTTGTTGTAAATAATACCGTTATTTAAAAAAGATAGAATCTTTTTTAACTTTGACCAAACCGTAATACCTGCATTAGTTAAAACATCATGCATGAGTATTAAACCTTCTTTTTTTCTATCTTCACTGATGTAACCAATTTTATACTTTTCTAATGCCTCTTTAGGAGAGTGTATTTTTATTTCTTCATTGTTTAAAACAAGCTTACCTGAAATAATTCTATCTAAACCTAAAAGACATTTAATTAATTCAGTTCTACCTGCTCCAACTAACCCATAAAGGCCCAAAATCTCTCCTTTTTTTAGGTTTAAGCTAATTTCTTTGTGCCCTAAATCTGTGTTAATGTTTATTAAATCTAGCAAATTTTCTTTGTTCATATTTTTATTTTCTTTAGATTTTATAATTTGCTCATCTCTACCAATCATTAATTTTACCAATTTTTGTCTATCTAAATTATTGATATTTTCAGAGACACAAGCATTCTTACCATCTCTTAATACAGTTACCTCATCACAAATTTCAAAAACCTCTTCCAGCTTATGACTTACAAAAACAATACTTACATCTTGCTCTTTTACTAATCGCTTTAAAAGAGAAAATAAATTTTTAGTATCTTGCGGAGATAATGAAGAAGTAGGCTCATCTAACAATAAAATTTTAGACTCTAAAGATAAAGCCTTTGCAATTTCACATAGTTGCATTTTTGCTACTGTTAATTCTGAAACTATTGTGTTTGGATGTATATCTAGCTCCATTATATCAAGCCATTTTTTTGATTGTTTTGCAACTTCATCATAATTAATCAAACCAAAGTTATTTTTTGGTAAATTATTGAGCATTAAATTTTCACCGACTGAAAAACGACGAATTAAATTTCTCTCTTGATGAACTACTGATATACCTGACTTATTTGCTTCATTTGGAGAAGAGAAGCTTTGTTTGTTATCATCAATGATTAAAGCCCCAAAATCTTGCTTGTACACTCCTGTAATAATTTTGATCATAGTAGACTTTCCTGCACCATTTTCTCCAAGCAAGGCATGGATTGATCCTTTTTTTAATTTGAAATTGGCGTCATCTAAAGCTTTTACACCTGGAAAGTTTTTTGTTACGTTAGTTAATTCAAGTATATTTTTACTCATTTGAAAAAACCTTATTTCTTCTATCTTCTCTGTACTCTCTGTATCTATTTATAAAGACTGCAATTAAAATCATAAAACCTAAAAATATTTGTACAAAAAATGGATCGATTTTAAAAATTACTAAAGTTTGTGAAATAATTGCAACCAGAATAACTCCAAAAGCAGTTGCTATTACGTCAACTTTACCTCCTGCCAAAATAGCTCCACCAATGACAGGTGCTGCAAATGAAGGTAATAACCAAGAGTCTCCAATATTAGGAGTTCCTAATTGCAATCTGCACACAACAAGCATTCCCCCTATAGCCGCCAATAAGCCAGAAATTATATGAGCATAAACAACAATTTTTGTTGAAGAAATACCTATTAATTCAGATGACTGGACATTATTACCATAAGCCAACATATATCTACCCAAGCTTGTTCTATTCATCAAAACCCACATTAGGAAAGTAATAATTACAGGAATAATTATTAAATATGGAATTGGACCGAATATTTTTGCATTTCCAAAATATTTTACTGACTCAGGTATTTCATAAAATGGTTGTGCCTCAGTTATTCCTAAGTTCATACCTTTAAAAATATACAGTGTTGCAAGAGTAATAATGAAAGCTGAAATTCCAGTTTTGACTGTTATATATCCATTTATAAAACCACAGACAATTCCTATTCCTAAACCTATAAACATTGCTGGCAAAACAGAAACATCATACACCTCCATTAATCCTGTAAAAGAGATAGCAACTAGCCCTCCAATTGCACCAACAGAAAGATTCATCTGACCAATAGCAATAATAATCATTTGAGACATTGCCACAACAAGCATCAGACTTACACTCAACATTAAAACATATAAATTAAAAGGAGATATAAAAGCTGGTTTAAAAAAAGATATTAATATGGATCCTAAAATAATTACTAGACCAAGGCCAAACCAATCCTTTTTTAATAAATTATTCATGAAACAATTGAATTCTTAGATGTAAAATATTCTCTTGCTCTATCAAGAAGAACTGCGAACAAAAGTATTAGTCCAAGAAAAAACCTTACCCAAAATTCACCTACATCAATTAAATATAAACCATTATTAATTAGTGTTACGAGTACAGCACCTAACATAGTGCCAAAAACTGTTACCTTACCTCCAGATAATAAAGTTCCTCCTATAACTGGTGCAAGAAAAGCTGGAAGTAACCAATCAAATCCTAAATGACCTGCCATAGATGGAATTGCCGCACCAATTCTAGAAGTCAACATTATACCTGCCACTGCAGCTAAAAAACCAGATAGCATATGACAATAAATAAACATCCTATTTACTGAAATACCTGAAAGTTCTGCAGCATCAGGATTAGCACCTGCTGCAATTAGTTTTCTTCCAATGTCAGTAAATTTAAATAAGTAAAATAAAACAAAACAGGTAAAGATACTAAGTAAAAGTAATGGTGAAATATATTTATTAAATAACTTCATGCTGCCAAAATCAGTAAAAGTTTCAGGTAGCTTTCTAAAAGCTTCTGCCTCTGTCAATAAAGTCATAAAACCAAAATAAATACTCATTGTTGCTAAGGTAACAATAAAACTATGCACTCCTGTTTTGACTGTTACATATCCATTAATCCATCCAAGAAAAGAGCCAAATAATAAAATTAAAACAATTGAAATTGAAATTGGTATACCCATTGACTCCATACACCATCCACCAAACATTGCTGCAGAAACACCAAGTGCACCAAGAGATAAATTAAGTCCTCCTGTAAGTATAACAACCATCATTGCCAAGCCTATCATTATGTCAATAGCAACTACTCTTGATAAAGCATAAATATTGAAACGTGATGAAAATCCATCAGTTGTGAATGTAAATAAGAGAATGAATACTATAACTAGTAATAGCAAACCAAATTGATTAGTTTTTACAAAGTCAGGGATTTTAGTTTTCATATAAAAAAAGGGGGCGTTAAAGCCCCCTTAAAATTAAAACGTTAACAACTCAAGTAAGTGCTGTCAAAAGTCTCTAAAATTTCTAGAGAAATTCCTCTCATAGCCATTACATAAGTATCAACATCAGAGATATCTACAAAGACTGTTCCTGAATCAATAAATTGATCAGTTTGAGCTGTAGACTTCCAAGGTGCATCTGATTTGAATTCACAACCTTGTCTAACTTTATCCATTACATATGAACCGATGTAGCCTTGACCATAAGGATTTTGCAACATTGTTCCATGAACAAAACCATCTTTGATAGCTTTTAAAACAACCTCATCATGATCAATACCAACCATTTTGATTCTTTTATCACCCATGTTAGTTAGTGCTTGTGCAGCTACAACAGCTGGAACCCAAGCAGTAGTAACAATACCATCAACTTCAGCGCCTTGAGCAGCCATAAAAGCATTAATCTTTTCATCTGCTGGTTCGTAAGCATCAATATCAGCAATTACTTGAATGATTTCAACTCCACCGCCTGCTTCAGCTACAGCTTGCTCAACAGCATTAATTCTTAAAGTTGTATTTGGATCAACTAAGAATCCTGTAAAGTGAGCAATTTTACCTTTACCGCCCATAGCTTTAATTAATTCTTTTGTTCCAAGGTACGCAGAATGACCTGTGTCTGTTCCAAAACAAAACTTAGCTTGAGTTGGTTGCTCTACACAACCAGCAAGTGCTGCTGTAGGAATACCAGCATCATCTAATTCACCAAGAATTTTATTTGTTCCAACTGCATCACCAGGAAATACCAGTACTGCATTATAACCTTGACCAACTAAACTTTCAATAAGTTCAGTTTGCTGACTGAGATCCCATTCCGCAGGAACTCTATAATCAGCTTTTCCTAGTCCAAAATCTTTAACTGCATCTAATCCAGCTTGTTCCCATGCCGCAAAATATGGATGAGGTCCACCTGGTACTAGTGCAACTTTAGTTCCGCTACTATCAGCCTTAACTGAAGTAGACATAATTACAAAAAAAGTAATTAATAACGAAGATATTATTTTCATTTTTCCTCCCATGAAATTTAATTTCAATTATCATGTTAGCATGATAAGTAAAATTAAAACAATATTAATTTAAAAAAAATAAAAAAAAAAATTGACTTTAAATTTGTGGGTCATACTATTGGTAATATGGAGCATACATTTAGATGGTTTGGACCTCATGATCCTTCAAAGCTAAATCAAATTAGACAGATTGGGGTAACGGGGATAGTAACCTCTCTTGCAAACGTAAAGTATGGAGAAAAATGGACAAATAATTTAATTAAAAAAAGAAAAAAATTTATTGAGTCATTTAAAGTTGATGAATCTCAATCTCTAAAATGGAGTGTAGTAGAAAGTCTGCCTGTTCATAACGATATAAAAAAAAGAGCAGGGAATTATAAGTATTTTATAGATCAGTATAAAGACTCACTTGTAAATCTAGCAAAAAATAAAGTTACAAATATTTGTTATAATTTTATGCCTTTAATTGATTGGGTGCGTACTGATCTTAATTTTGAATTGCCTAACGGATCTCAAGCATTAAAATACAATCATCTACATGTTTGTGCATTTGAAAATTTTATACTTAAATCAAAAAATGCTAAACTACGATATTCAAGTAAGCAAATATTTAACGCAAAAAAGTTACTTAACTCAATGAGTTCTAAAGAATTATCAAAACTTAAGATGGCTTTACTAGGTGGGCTGGCAGCAAATGACAGAAAATATACACTAAAGGATTTAAATTATGAAATTGATCAATTTTCTGAATTAAATCATTCAGATTTAAGAAATAATTTGAAAGAATTTATTAATGAAATTTATCCAATAATAAAAAAATATAAATTAAATTATAATATTCATCCAGATGACCCACCATATAATGTTTATGGACTACCTAGAATTTTATCCAATGAAAACGATATTAATTATTTGCTAAATATTAAGAAAGATAAATATATTGGTTTAACATTTTGTAGCGGATCTTTGGGTGTAAATAAAAAAAATAATTTACCAAAAATTATTAATAAATATGGGTCTTATATTAATTTTATTCATTTAAGAAATATAAGTCATGTTGGAAAATCACTTGATTTTTATGAGGATGATCATCTTGAAGGAAGCTTAGATATGGTCAAAATTATAAAAGCAATACTTAAAGAAGAAGACAAAAGAAAAAAGTCAAATCATCCAATTAAAAATATTCCTATGAGACCTGATCATGGTCATACCATACTTCATGATATAAATAGTAAAACTATTCCTGGGTACTCTCTATTAGGAAGAATGAAAGGTCTTGATCAACTTAAAGGTATTATCAAAACTATAAGTTAAATTTTAAGTTATATTTTTCTGCTATAAATAAAAAACTATCTCGTAATTCCTTATCAAAAGGAATGCCATGTTTAAGTCTATATTTTTCTGTAATTTTTTCTATTTCACCAGGATAAAGAATTTTTTTATTTTTGTCCTTTGGTTTTTGTTTTTTTAAATCGTTTATGTATGATTGAATACCTCTAAAAAAATCTTTTTTACTAATAAAAGCATCAATTTTCATAGCTATTAAAAAATGACCTAATTTTCTTGGAGTTTTAAAATCAGGACCAATCATTGATAATAATCGATAACCATGTGCCATTCCAATAAGGGGGCCGCATAAAATTTCTATTGATGAAGATAAACCAAATCCTTTATATCCGTAATCCTCTCCACCAAGTGGCGCCAGACCAATAGCTTCAAAAGCATCTTGGGTGAACTCACCTTTTTTATTTATAGCAACTTGCTTTTTTAAAGTTGTTTGATTGGAGCGGGCTCTCATAACTCTATTCCATGGAATAGATGTGGAAGAAAAATCAACATGTAAATAATCATTTTTCTTTAATGGGGCAGTAAATGAATATGGATTTGTTCCATGAAAAGGCAATTTACCATTAAAAGGAATAGCAAAAGGATCAGAGTGTGTAAAAGACAACCCAATACAGTTTTGTTGAGCTATATCTAATGAGTACACACCTGCCGCCCCATAATGAGATGAATTGACAATGCCAATAGCTGCAATTCCATTTTTTTTTGCCATAGAGGATACAATTCTAGAAGCTTTTAAAGCGGCTACATGACCCAATCCATCATCAGCATCGTATAATGCAATTCCTTTTTGCTTTTTAATTATCTTCATCTTAGGATTTTTTTTTATCCTGCCTTGCTCCAAGCAATGAACATAATGAGAAAACAACCTTATACCATGACTATCAACACCTCTAAGAGAAGAGCCAACTAATGATCTAATTAATAATTCTCGATCATGTTTTTTAACCTTAATTTTTATGAGAACATTGTGAAAAAAGAGTTCTATTTTTTTATAACTAATATTCATTGATTAATTATATCTTGCATTAAATGCCGTAAGGAATTTTTCTTAATAAAATTAATATTATTCGAAACAATAGTTTTTAAATTTTTCTTTTTATTGTCTTCTATATTAAATATTTTATTTAAATCTAATATTTGTGAGAAATAATTATCTTTATTCTCAGTGTAAAAACTCATGAATAATTCATTGTTTGGATCCTGCAATGCAGTAATATCTAAAACTAATCTATCCTCAATAAAAATGAGCCATGCGGTAATAATCAAATTTATATAATCAGTATTTTCTTTATTGATTTTAAGAGTTTCAATAATTCTAATAGGCAATTTAAGAGAACCATCCATTGCAATTCTTAACAGTTTATCCTCTATAAAACTATTTTTGAATCTTTTTAAAACTTTATTTTTATATCCGTCTATATCAAAACCATTTTTTTGGGGTAAAGTTGGAATAACTTCTTTATCTAAAAAATTAGAAATAAAATTATAGCAAATATCATCATTAATCGCTTCGTGAACATAAACATATCCAAGTAAATGACCAATATATGCAATGGCTGAGTGCGAAGCATTTAATATTTTGAGTTTAATATTTTCATAAAATTTAACATCATCCACATAATTAATATTGTCATTATCTAATATATTTTTTAGTTGAGAATTCTTTGACTGAATATACCATTCTCTGTAGGGCTCAGTTACCACAAGGGCATTGTCTTTATAAGAGAGATCAAAAAAATCAGAAGTTTTATTATTATTAGGCACAATTCCATCAACCATAGATAATGGAAAATGAACATGAGTTTTAAACCATTCAAGACAGTCAGGTTCAATTTTCTCAATAAAGCTTTTTAATAAATTTTTTAATATATTTCCATTTTCTGATAAATTATCACAGCTTAAGATTGTAATTTTTTCTTTATTTTTTTTAAATCTTTGAATTAGTCCATAACTTAAATGACCAATTACTGTTAAGAGCTGTTCATCTTTTAAATCATTAATAATTTCATCACTTAATAATAAATTTTTATTTTCATCAAAATGATATCCTTTTTCTGTCACCGTAAGAGTTATCAATTTAATTTCTGGGGATGATATTAAATTTTTTATTTTATTTTTTTCAGTTAAGCCAAATAAAATTTCTTTGATTGAGTTTATAATAGTAATTTTTTTTTGATCATCTGATATTTCAACTAAGGAATAGAGATAATCTTGTTTTTCTAATTTTTCTTTTGTTTTATTTGATCTTAAGTTCACTCCAATAATTGATAAATCTTTATTTTGTTCCAATAGCTCATGAACATAAAGAGCTTGATGTGCTCTATGAAAATTTCCGATACCAAAATGCAAAATACAGTTCTTTTTTTCAGTAATATTATATTTTGGTAAAATATTTTTTTGTTTTATTTGTTTGCTTAGATGCATAAAAAGAATAATAACTATAATAGCAATAAATAGATGATCAATAAAATTTATAAAAGTGTACTAATTACTGGTGCAGCCGATGGTATAGGCCTTGAAACTTTAAAAAGAGTTTTAAAGGAAAAGATTGATGTTTATGCCTTAGATAAAAATATTACTAAACTTAAAAAGCTACAAAAAAAATACAAATTTAAAATCATTGAATTAGATTTAACCAATACTGATAAAATATATGAAATTTTATCAAAATTAAAAGTTGATATCTTAATTGCTAATGCAGGTATTGGCAGAGGAGCTGAAGGCATATTAAAGGCCTCAAGAAATGATATCGAAATTTCTACAAAAATTAACTTAGAGTCATATTTACATCTATTAAAAACAATTGTTCCAGGCATGATCAAAAGAAGAAAAGGTCACGTTGTTCTTATGGGCTCATTAGCAGGTCTGTATCCACAAATGAGTACTGTTTATGGTGGTCAAAAAGGAGCTATTCATCGCATTGCACAAAGTTTAAGAATAGAATTAAGTGGTTCAAGAGTAAAAGTTTCTGAAATATGTCCTGGTAGAACGAAAACAAATTTTGGCAACATAGCTTTTGATGACAAGGTAAAAGCAAAAAAATTTATGTCTGGTTTTACTTTACTTGAACCAAGAGATATTGTTGATGGAATTATGTTTGCATTGAGCACAAGATGGAGAAGCAATATAAGTACAATTGAAATCTCTGGAACAGAACAATCACCAGGGGGAGTACCAATATATCCTGTAAAAGATCCTATCTTATCTTAATTAAATTTAGTAATTATAGTGCTTAAAATATTAAATAATTAAATTGAATATGGAAAAATTTATAAGATACGGAATCATTGGAATTGGTGGCATGGGTGCTAATCATGCTAATTTACTTTTACAAAACAAAATCAATAATGCCTGTTTAGCGTCTGTTTGCGATATGAATAAATCTTTTGCTAACAATTTTGCTGATATTCCTTTCTATTCTAATGTATCTGATTTTTTCAATAAAGAAAAAATAGATGTTGCAATAATAGCTACTCCTCATCGTTCTCATGTAAATCTAGGAAAAGAAGCCTTAGAAAATCATATAAATATCATTATTGAAAAACCTCTTGCGGTAACAACTAAACAATGCAGAGAGTTTATAGAATTTTCAAAAAATTATGATTCAAAATTTGGGATCATGTTAAATCAAAGAACAAATCCAGCTTTTATAAAATTAAAAAAAATGATTACGAGTGGAGAGTTGGGAAAAATTCACCGCTATCAATGGACAATAACAGATTGGTTTAGGACCAACTATTATTATGATATTTCTGATTGGAGAGCTACATGGAAAGGTGAAGGCGGAGGTGTATTGATGAATCAAAGTATTCACCAACTTGATTTATGTCAGTGGTTATTTGGAATGCCTCATAGTGTTGTCACAGATATGCAGCTTGGTCATTTTCATAATATTGAAGTTGAAGATGAGGTTACTTCTATTTTAAAATATAATGATGGAATGAAAGGAATTTTCTCTACAACGACTGGTGAAACTCCAGGAGTAAATCGTTTAGAAATTGCTTCAGATTATGGATTAGTTATTTATGAAAATAACTGTTTAACTTGGAAAAAATTATCAGAAACTTCAACTAGCTTTATAAAAAATTCAAAAACACTTTTTGATAAACCCTCAGTAGAGACATTACAATTTGAATTCCCAAATGATGAAGATCAACATGTAGAGCACAGTAGGATACTTCAAAATTTTACTAACTTTTTGTTAGGTAAAGAAGATCTCCACGTGCCAGGTGATCAAGGAATTAATAGTGTTGAACTAATAAATGCTATGATTTTATCTGGACTTGATAAAAAAGAGATAGAATTGCCATTGAATGAAGAGGAGTATGAAAATAAATTAAAAAAAATGATTGGTAATAATTAATGAAAAAAAATGAAATCGCTTTAACACTTTATACTGTAAGAGATTTTTGTCAGACAGAAAAAGATCTTCTGAATACATTAAAAAAAATAAAAAAAATTGGATATGATGCAATTCAGGTAAGTTCTATTGGACCAATTAATCCTATAGAGATAAAAAAGATGTGTGATGATATAGGTTTAACTATATGTGCTACTCATGAACCCAATGAAGAAATAATTAATAATACTGATTTGGTTATAGAAAAACTAAATATTCTTAATTGCTCTTATACTGCTCTCCCATATCCTAAAAATATGAATTTTCTTGAAATAAATGTTCTTGATAAATTTATAGAAAATATAAATATAGCTGGTTCGATTTTTAGTAAGGCAAATAAAGTGCTTTGTTATCACAATCATGCATTAGAATTTCAAAAAATTAATCAGGAGATTATTTTAGAGAGGATATATAACAACACTGATAATAAATATATACAAGGTGAGCCAGATGTATACTGGATTCAAAAAGGTGGCCATGATCCAATTAGCTGGTGTAAAAAATTAAAAAATAGATTGCCATTAATTCACTTAAAAGACTTTATTATGCTAAATGAACATGAAAGTTATTATGCAGAAATAGGTAATGGAAATTTAGATATAAAAAATATTATAAAGGAAGCAGAGCTATCAGGATGTAAGTGGTACATTGTAGAGCAAGATGAATGTCAAGGAGATCCTTTTATTTCTATCGAAACTAGTTTTAATAATCTTTTAAAGTTTGTTAAGTAATTCCTAAATACTTTTTAGCATTTCCAGAAAATAAATTATCTATATCTCTTTGAAGAATATTTTCTGAGATAGGAAAATTTTTATCAAGCAATTCTTGGTAATATTCTAATAAGATTGGATGAAGAATTTTTTTAAAGTGATTCCATTTGTATATTAACTGATCTGAAACTCTCGCATCTGAATGTTGCGGTATAAAAGAAAAACCCAACATATCAATTCTCATTTTTAATATTTGTTTTATTATAGTTGGTTGATTCATAAACCACCAAAATCCAAATATTCTTAAATTGGGATGTTTTCTAGCTAGCACTGTTAACTCATGTTGATCGTTTAAAGATAAGCAAGTTACTAAAAACTTATTTTTTGGAAATGAATTGCAAAGATTGCTTAATTCTTTCAAATTAATATTACCTATTCCATCACCTGCTAAACCAAATTCTTTGTTTACTGCCCTCTTAACACCCAACATTAAAGACAACGGTAAGTTTTTATTTTCTAACCATACTAAAATATCTCTCCAAAATGAGTCTTCAAATATTGTATGAAAAGTTTCTAAATTTAAGGATACTGCAGCATATACTGGGTTTGATTGAGAGTAGCATTTCTCAAGATAAGTAACTATTGTATTTTTTTGATTTGATGTTTGATCTTTTGCCTTTTTGAGAGCTTCTTCATAGTCTAAAATTAAATCATCTAATCTAAGTGAAGCTAAATATATTTTTTTATCCCAATCATTAGTATTAAACAATGACCATTCTTTTAAATCAAAAGGATTATTGGTCATTACCAATGAAGACACATTACTTAATTTCAATATATTTTTATCTGATTGAATTTTTCTATCATATTCATCACAAATAGATAAAAAATTTTTATTATTAATTTCTATATTTAATTCTTTAAGGATTGATAGCACCCCTGAGCATGCTTCTGATACAGGTGTTCGTTTTTCAAATAACTCATTCCAGATTAGTGATGCTTTTTTTTCATCATTATAAGAATAAAATGTTGAAGCATCAATATTAGTAGCTGTTAATAACTCGGCAATTAAATAATGGTAGTTTAATAAATTTTTAAAACCTAATAAAAAATAGCCTTCATGTTTTGGGGGGAATAAATGAGTATGCAAATCAAAGATAGGCGTACTATTAATTATATTTAGAAGTTTATTTGAAATATTATCACTAGATAAAATCATTTATTTTAAATTACCCATTTTTTTTGCGTTTAATTGAGCATTGATAGCAAGATTCATAACTTTTAAACAATGATCTTGTTCCATTGCAGTGCTTGTTCTTTCTATGACGTCGTTCATTAGTCGTTGAAAATATGTTAAAGGTTTTGATGCGGCATTTATATATTCATACTTTTCTTTATTAACTAAAAAAATGTGATCTGTTCCATCTCTACCTACCACATCTACATATTTTCTTAATTCTATATAGCCTTCAGTTCCTATAATAGTTAATCGGCCATCACCCCAGTTTGGAAGTGCATCTGGAGTATACCAATCAACTCTTATATAACCTCTTCCTTTATCTCCATGAATTAAAATTTCACCAAAATCTTCAAATTTTGGAAATTGTGGGTGTGCAAAATTTCCCCTACTTGATGAAATTATTTCTGCTTGTGTTGAGCCAGTAAAAAATAAAAATTGATCTATTTGATGTGAAGCAATATCACAGAGGATCCCTCCATATTTTTCATAATCAAAAAACCACTGTGGTCTAGTAGGTAAGTTTAAGCGATGAGGTCCCATTCCAATTGTTTGAACTACATTACCTATTTCTCCTTTTTGAATTAAATCATATGCTACTTGAACAGAAGGAACTTCAAATCTTTCTGAGAAGTCTATAGAAAAAATTCTTTTAGTTTTTAATACTGTTTGTTCAATTCGTTTAAGTTGGTCTAAAGATGTACATCCAGGTTTATCAAGCATAACATCTTTTCCAGCCTCCATACATTCTATTGCTAAATCTGCTCTTTTACTTGGTATGTCTGCTATTAAAACAAGATCTATCTCAGGGTTTGATAATAAATTATTTTTGTCCATCTCTCTTTTAATAGTTGGATATTTTTCTACAAAATCATCAGTTATTTTATTATCACCATCATTCCACCAACCAACACATTCACAACCAAGATCAAGCATTCCTTTTAATTGCCCGAAAATATGTCTGTGCTCAGTTCCAATTGCGGCTATTTTTAATTTTTTCATTGAAATATTTTCCTCACTAAACCTTTACTATCTTACCATTTTTTGAAGATGAAATTAAAGCATCAATTAATTGATGCACTTTTAATGCTTCTCTACCTGAAACAAAACCTGATTGATTTGAATTTATAGATAGTGCAAAATCTTTAATTAAACTTTTGTGCCAATCATATGGAAAAGCCATTGGATCAGCACTTCCTCCTGTTCCAGAAGTTTCTCCAAATTCTTCCACTTTATTATTTTGCCAATTTATTTTTAATGTTCCTGACTCTAATTTAACAGAACCTTTCTCGCAGTTTAAAACAATGGACTCTGGGTAGCCTGGATAAGATGAAGTACTAGCCATTAATGATCCAACAGCGCCATTTTTAAATTTTAATCCTGCTGCAACAAAATCTTCTGACTCCATTTTATGAAATGATGTAGTTTTTGCAATAGCTTGAACTTCATCTACTTGTCCAATTAAATTAATCATTAGATCTAAGGTATGAATTGCTTGGCTAATTAAAACACCTCCACCATCTCTTTCATAAGTTCCTCGTCCTGGTTCATCGTAATACGATTGATCACGCCACCATGGGATATTAACTTGAACAGAATGAATTAAACCGAAGGCATTTTCTTGAATTAAATTTTTTAATTTAATAGAAGACTCTCTGAAGCGATGCTGAAAAACTATACCTAACTGAACCTTATTATTCTCACAAATTTTAACTATCTCTTCTGCTTGTTTAGTCGTTCGCTCAATTGGTTTTTCCATCAAGATATGTTTACCAGCTTTACTAAACTCCTTAATAAGTTCTAAACGTTGGTTGGGAGGCGTTATTAAAATAACCATATCAATGTTATTATTTGCAGAAATTTCTTGAATTGAATTTGCCGTTTCAAAATTATAATCTTTAGCGAATGAGTGACGTTTATCTTTGTTTCTTGAATAAATTGCTTTTACATCAATAATATTATTCAAATCATTAAGTGCTAAAGCATGAGGTTTTGCTGCCATTCCAGTTCCAATAACTCCAACTCCAATTTTTTTAGAAAGCATTAAGATTTATTTTTTTTTATCGCTTTACCATCAGCTCCAAATAAATGCATAGCGGATCGATCTAGACGTAAAAATAACTTATCACCTTTAGCAACCTTGTATTGACCTGTTTGATGAACAATAAGTTGAGAGGTGTCATTTGCATTACAATAAAAATAAGTTTCACTTCCTAGTTGTTCAGAATAATCAACTGTTACCTCTAAATCTGACTCATTTTTTTCACAGATATAAATATGTTCTGGTCTTATACCTAAAGTGTAATTTTCATTAACTTCTACATCAACTGAAGATTTTATATTTAAACTTTCTGATTTTAAAATTATTCCATAATCTTTTTTAAAAGATTTAACATTTAAAAAGTTCATTTTGGGAGATCCTATAAAACCTGCTACAAAAGTATCATTAGGATTATTATATAAATCTAAAGGAGCACCAGCTTGAGCAACATATCCTTCATTAAGAACAACTATTTGATCAGCAAGAGTCATTGCTTCAACTTGATCATGGGTAACATAAATCATAGTACCGCCAATCTTTTCATGCAAGGCTGATAATTCCTTTCTCATCGTTACCCTTAATTCTGCATCTAAGTTCGATAATGGTTCATCAAATAAAAAAGCTTTTGGGTCTCTTACAATCGCTCGACCAATCGCAACTCTTTGTCTCTGACCACCAGATAAAGCTTTTGGTTTTCTTTGAAGATAATCTTCAATTTGAAGCAGTTTTGCTGCGCTATTTACTTTTTCCTCAATAGTTTTTTTATCAATTTTTAAGTTTTCAAGAGAAAATGCCATATTTTTATAAACTGACATATGTGGGTATAACGCATACGATTGAAACACCATTGCAAGACCTCTTTCAGAAGCTGGTATATTACTTACTTCATTTCCTTCTATTAATATTTCTCCTGAGGTAATTCTCTCCAAACCAGCAATAATCCTTAACAATGTTGATTTTCCACACCCTGATGGACCAACCAATACAAGAAATTTTCCACTTTCAACTTTTAAATCAACTCCGTGAATTACTTCAGTTTGATCATAACTTTTAAATATATTTTTTAATACTATTTCAGTCATCTATCTCTCCTCAACATTGCCTGATGCGGTTCTGCTCTTTGTAACCGCGTAGGTGGCATACCCTTAAGAATTTGCCTTATATCATCCATCATCATTTCTCTAATATTTTTATAAGAAAAATGCATAGCCCCGGCAACATGAGACGTAAATAAAATATTTGACTCTTTTCTAAAAAATGCATCTGATGGGACTGGTTCCTCTGGAAAAACATCAACTGCTGCCCTGAAAATTTTTTTTTCAGCCATGTTAATGAACTCTTCAAAATCAAGTACCTCTGCTCTACTCACTAAAATAACTGAGCTATCTTTCTCTATTAATTCTAATTTTTCTTTATTTATAAAACCTTCATTTTCACTTGTTACTCCAGCAAGTATAAAAATAAATTTATTAGTTGATAAGAGGTTTTCTAGAGAAACACTATTCACACCTTGAGACTCTAAATATTCTTTTGATAACCATGGATCATAAACTGAAACATTACAATTAAACGGTTTTAACAAAGGTAAAAGATTTTTTGCTAAATTTCCAAAACCAATAAAACCTACATTAGAATCAAATAAAGAATATGCTTTTCCATTTCCTTTAATTCCATACTTTTCTTCTGATTTAAGAAACTTGTTATAATTTTGTATAGTTCCTCTAGATAAATTTATGGCATATCCAACGCAAGCTTCTGCAACTGCTGGGGCCATAGCTGGCGCTGCAGATAAAACATATATTCCTTTTTTATGGGCTTCTATATAATCGATATTTGGTTCCCAATTACATTTAACATTTATTATTGCTTTTAATTTCTTTGCCTTATCCAATCGTTCTTTAGGCATACTTGTTTGTCCGACGATAATTTCAGTATCTGATAAGTTTTCTTCAACTAAATTATCCGGAGCTCTGCTACCAAAATGTGATATTAATTTTGAAATTTGATTTAATTCTTTTTCTACGTCTGAAGTAAACACCATTTCTTCATTTCGCGGATATGGATCAAAAATAATTGTAGGTTTAGAATTCATTATTTCATACCCGTACTAGCTATTCCAGTAGTTATAAATTTTTGAAGGTATGTAAATATTAAAGCAATTGGAAGTAGAGTAACCATAGTCATTGCCAATACATAATTCCATTGACTTGTTAGCTCACCATGAAAAGCATTTAATGCAATTTGCAAAGTATAAACTTCACTTTTTGAGAGAACAATAAGCGGCCATAAGAAATCATTCCATCTCCACATAATTGAGAAAATTGCTAAAACAGCTATCGCAGGAATTGATAATGGAAGCACAATTCGCCAATAAATTGCCCACTCACTAGCATGATCCATTCTTGCAGCTTCAATTAGTTCTCTTGGTAGTGTTAACATATATTGCCTTAATAAAAATACTCCAGTTGGGGTAGCCGCTCCAGGTAAGATCACGCCCCATAAAGAATTAATCATTCCAAAATTTGCAATAACATAAAAGACAGGCACAAGAATAATTGTAAGAGGAATTAACAAAGTGCCAATGACAAAAACAAGAGCTATATTCTTACCTCTAAACTCATAAATAGAAAGAGCATATGCTGCCATCGAATTAATTATCAGTGTTATTATTGTAGCAATAACAGTAACAAAAATAGAATTCTTAAAATAGAGTAAAAAATTATACTTTCTTAGGGGGTCTAAATAATTATCCCACTGCACACTAAACTCTCTTATTTTTTCTCTTTTATCAATTGGAATTTTATATGTTTTTTCTGTATCTTTTGGATCTACCATCTTAGAAGTAATTCCTACTCTTTTAATTTCAGCTAACTCTGTCGTGCTACCATCCTCTAATGTTACATTATACAGAGATAATGGTTTTTCATATCCATCTACTTCTACTTGTATTTGTGAAAGAGGAAGGATTGTTGGAGGGTACTCTTGAATCCCCGCTAAAGATTTAACAGAAGATAATCCTAACCAAATTATAGGACCAAACATTAAAAATACTCCTAAAAAAAGATAAAAATAAGAAAAATAATCTGTCCAATGATATTTTTCTTTATATTTTTTTTGTGTAACAATATTTTTAACTAAACTTGCAGTATTACCCATTTAAATCTCTTGATGTTTGTGTTCTCTACTTCTTGATAAGTAAAGTTGAATTAAAGTTAAAAGCAATAACACTATTCCTAAAACCATAGATGCTGCAGCTGCAAGACCAAAGTTTTGAACAGACCCTGAAGAAGCAAAACCTGTAGTAAAAATATATTGCACTATTAATGATGTTGAAGTTCCGGGGCCACCTCCAGTTAACACATATATTTCATCAAATGTTTGCACCCCTTTGATGGAAGCAAGTATAAATACAACAAGTAAGTTAGGCATTAAAAGAGGTAGGGTTATTCTAAAAAAAGTTCTCTCTCGACTGGTTCCATCCATCTCAGCTGCTTCATATAAATTTGGAGGAATTGCCTGAAGTCCCGCTAGAACAATTAATGTATAAAAACCCATATGCGCCCATATTGACACAAAAATACTTGAAGTCATTGCCCATCCTGGATCAGTTAAAAAAGAAAACTTATCCCCCCCATTTGCTTCAATAAACGCATTAAGTATTCCATTTTTGAGTAATATCCATTGCCATATTAACCCAACTACTACTGGTGATAATAAGACTGGGAAAAAAAATACCGATCTAAAGAAACCTCTTCCAATAATTTTTTTATTTAAAATAACAGCCGTTAACAGTGAAAAGAAAATCATTAAACCAACTTGAAAAATAACAAAAAATATTGTGTTATGAACTCCTCTCCAAAAAAAATCTTCCGTACAGCTATTTGCATTTAAATAATTTCCACAATCAAATAAATAATTATAGTGTTTAGAACCTGAGAATTCTCTATTTGCGAATAGCAATTCATCACCACCTGTAACTGAAAAAGCTACATTTACTCCAAGTGGTACAATTACAAATAAACCAAAAAAAATTAAATTTGGAAGTAAAAAAATATAAGGCATATTCCTAACGCCAATTATTTTCTGTATAGGCCACATAATAATATCAATGGCATGCATTAGAAATGCAAAAGGAATATTAAAAACTCTTATGAAGAAATTTTTAATATTAATTTTTATA
>CABXEZ010000002.1 GCA_902511405.1 uncultured Alphaproteobacteria bacterium | reverse complement strand
ACATATCGATCGATTTTTTGAGTCTGCAAAAAAATTACGTATGCCATGTCAGATAAATCGTGATGAACTAAAAAAAATTTTAGCCAATTGTGTAATTAAAGGTAAATTAGAGAGTGCCTATGTTGAAATGATACAAACAAGAGGTATGTCGCCAAAGTTTGTCAGAGATCCAAGACTTGCAACTCCCCGCGTAATGGCGTTTGCTGTTCCTTTTGGTTGGATTTTAAAGCAAGAGGATTTTGAAAAAGGATTAAATGTTTTATTGACTGATATAAAAAGAATTCCTCCAAGTTCAGTAGATCCAACGATAAAAAACTATCATTGGATGGATTTAGTCACAGGGATGTTAGATGCGTACGAAAAAGGAAATGATACAGCGGTATTGGTAGATGAAAATAATAACATTACCGAAGGCCCAGGTTTTAATTTATTTTGTATTAATGAATCTGGAATCTTTACTCCTGATCACGGAGTATTAGAAGGAATTACTAGACAGTCAGTTTTTGACTTAGCAAAAGAATTACATTTACCAATAATGAAAAAATCAATTTCAGTTGAAGAATTATATAATGCTGAGGAATTGTTTGCGACATCGACGGCAGGGGGAATTATGCCAATTACTAAAGTAAGTGGTAAAGAAATTGGTAAAGGGCGCGTTGGAAATCTAACAAGACAATTGCATAAACTATATTGGCAAAAGCATAGTGATGACAGTTGGAGTACATCAATATCTGATATATTAACAAATTAATAAGTTGTTAAAATCAAATGATTAATAAATGTGATGTAGTAATAATAGGCGCTGGTGCAGCAGGAATGATGTGTGCAATTGAAGCTGGTAAAAGAGGAAGGAAAGTTGTTCTTTTAGATCACGCAAAAAAAATTGGTGAAAAAATTAGAATATCTGGAGGAGGGCGATGTAATTTTACTAATATTTATACTGATCATAAAAAATTTATTTCTTCTAATCCAAATTTTATGATCTCTGCTTTAAATCAATACACTCATCAAAACTTTATTAATCTTATTCAAAAGCACCACATATCTTTTCATGAAAAAAAACTTGGTCAATTATTTTGTGATCAAAGTGCTCAACAAATAATTGATATGCTTAAGACGGAGTGTGAGAAAGCAAATGTTTTGCTTCTCAATAACACAAATGTAGAGTCAGTAAGTAAATCACAACACTATATAACCAAAACCCCTTCAACAATTTATGAAAGTGAGTCTCTTGTTATCGCAACTGGAGGTTTGTCTATCCCTAAAATAGGGGCTAGTAAATTTGGTTATGATATCGCAAAGCAATTTGGATTAAAAGTAATAGAAACTCTTCCCGCTTTGGTTCCTCTTACCTTTAGTGATGATATATTAAAAGAATGCAAGGAGTTATCTGGACTGTCTGTTGAATCACAAGTCTCTTATAAAAAAACTTTATTTGAAGAAGGGATGTTATTTACCCACCGAGGTTTAAGTGGACCTTCGATATTGCAAATATCTTCGTATTGGAAGTTAGGAGAGCATATACAAATAAATTTATCGCCAAGTAAAAATATATTCTCATTTTTAGAGGAAAAAAAACGAACAAGTTCAAAACAGGATATTAATTCTATCTTAAACGAATTACTCCCTAAAAGATTAGCAAACATGATTTGTGATCAATTAAAAATTTCAGGCAGAATAGCGGATATGTCTAAAAAATTAATAAGTTTAATTGGTGAGTTTATAAATTCATGGACGATAAAACCTACAGGAACAGAAGGTTACAGAACGGCAGAAGTAACATTAGGTGGGGTGGATACGAATGAACTGTCATCTAAAACAATGATGTCAAAAAATAATCAAGGTTTATATTTTATTGGAGAGGTTGTCGATGTAACTGGACATCTTGGAGGATATAATTTTCAATGGGCTTGGTCTTCAGGGTATGTAGCCGGAATACATGTATAATTTTTTAAATAAAAATTTCAAATATTAGTTTTATTTCATTAAGATAAATATAGTGTAAGAATGAATGCTTAAAACTTGTCTAGTTTTTTTATTTATATTTTATAGTTTTTCTTCTTCAGTATTTGGAGAAGTAATATTAGCTGAAGAAGCACAAGAGATGCTTGATGACCACATCAAGCAAAGCGAACTTCTTAAAGTCCCGTTGCCAACAAATAATCGAATTATAAAAGATTATCAGCGTTTTCTAGATTATCGTAAAAAAACTATGACCCGCTTCTTTAATGGAGATAAGGCTGACAATTTTTTAAATTATAGCTATATTAAATCTTCTAACGACAAAGATTTAAATGGAAAAACTATAAACCTAAGTAAAGAAGTCTGTAAAAAAATTCTTACAGAATTTGATGTTGGGGCAGTGCCAAGTCAAAAACAAGCTGCTGCCTTTGTAAAATGTGAGCATTATTATGCTAACCAAGCTGCTGTAGATATAGATGATGGAATCAAGTTACATAGGAAGTTAATTCTTGATATCGCTTCATCTAAAGAGGACAAGTGGGTCTATAAACATTCAAATAAAAAAGACGCTAATTCAAGCTACTACCAATTATGGGGCGTATTATCGCCTTTAATTATGTTTTACACTGTTAATTATGATCAGTTTAATTATAGCAATGATGAGCACTATTTAATTAATACCTACTTTAAAGAAAAAGCAATGAAGGATCGATTGGATCTTGATGGAGACCAAAGACCTTTACTTTGCCCAATAACTGACCCAATGGCGTTGGATAATAAAATTCATAAGATCAATAACTGTGGAAGTGTAAGACTTAGGTTTGCAGCTGCTGAATTAGCGCTTGCAATTACAATGCAAGATAAGGATTTATGGGCAAAGGGATTGTGGGATTTAGATTATGCTCTTAGCATGATCGAGCAAGAGGGTTTTTTTGTACCTCTCTCAGCAAAAGGGTGTAAGGCTCTTGGATATTCATGGGATACCAGTAAACTTTTTTCAATAAATGTAGAGATGTTAAAGTTAGCAGATTTCAACCTGCTTGATTATAAAACTAGACATGGCAAAACATTAGCAGAGGCCTATGAGGTGCTTTTAAAGCAGTACGCAGATATAACAATTTCAAACTATATTGCAGAAAAAGGCGTTGGCTCATCGTCTTGTGGGGAGAAACCATACAAAACTCATGAAGAGTTTTTATATCAGGAATTAGGATACGGGAGTCGAACAGGAATAACAATAGATCCTGACCCAGCAATATTGGTTCACGCAAGAAAATATAAATTAATCCCTATCGATGAAGATTATATTAACTGGTCTATTAGGTTTGTTACTGAAAAACACCCAGATTGGGTTAGTGATAAAAATTCACTAGATGAAATTGTTGTCCATAAGTGGCTCGGTGCATATTTTTCTGTTCAGGCATTTGAGATATTCAATGCAAATATTATGTCAGAACCTAATGGTATTTGGCAAAATAAAAAAAAGCAACTCGAACTCGAATCTCAAAAAGAAGCCGCTGCTTGTAAAGTTAGTTCGCTAAATGTTGAGTATATTGCTAAGTGGTTTTTTATTAATGTGAATGATAAACAGAAGAAGCTTGAATTTCAAGGGTCAGAGCCTCTGACTGTAGATAAATGTAAAGGCTCGTTTGCAGGTACGGATAATTTTCAACCATCAAATGATTTAAGAAAATATTTGCAAGTTAATTTTAAAACAGATGGTTCAATCACTGTTTCAGGTGAGCTAGATCTATTTGAAAAAGGGGATGCTAGGAAAATTGAGCTTAAGGGTAATATTAATAGTGGAAAAATCTCTGGCATTTGGGGTAGTGGGGATCAAATCATAATCCAGCTTTCAAAAAAACCAAAGGTTTCAAAACTTGATGAAAAAAAGAATTCATCTTGTGAAGACAACTCCAATGGAGAGTACATTGCTAGTTGGTTTGCAGCAAGTACAAAAGATGATGTTGGTTGGGAGTTTGTTGGAACTGAAAAAATTACCTTTGGTGATTGTCAAGGTAAGTTTGAGGCTGCTGAAGATTTTCAACCTGAAGATTGGTTTAAGATGAGCAAAGCATTAAGGAAAGATTTAAAAGTTTATATTAAACCAGATAGTACAATAGTTATTTTTGGAGAGTTAGATTTGGATTATTCTGAAACACAAAAAATTAATATTAATGGCAAAGTATCAAGTGGTGTAGTTTCAGGTTATTTTAATGCTGGGTGGGAGTTAAAGGTCGAGTTAAAAAAGAAATAAGGACTTAAATCTTATATTTATTTTGACTTTGAAGGTATGGAACACTTTAGGGTCGGAAGGGTTTTACTAATATTATTCTAGAATTCCTTAAAGCTAATGTTGAGCTGTAATTTTTTAATTTAATTTTTTATTTCTATAATCTGATCTTATTTCATCAAGTAACGTTGATTTGGTTTTATTCTTTATATGCCAAAAATCCCATCCATTGCAACTTGGAAGTCCTTGCACTTGTGCTCCTAATTGATGAATAGATCCTGATAAATTTTTTGTTTTTAGTGTACCATCAATACTAACTGTTGCTTTGTATCGTTCTTTTTTATCTGTAAGTACAGCTCCAGGAGGAATGATACCTTGTTCAACTAATTCTCCAAAAGGAACTTTAGGTAAATCTCTTCGACTTTTAGTCATCGTCACTATATCGTCTGATAAAGGTTGAGTGTTTTTCAATCTTTTCTTCGCAAGGTTAATGTAATCCTGATCTTGCTCGAAGCCAATAAAATTACGTTGTAGTTTTTTTGCCATTACTGCAGTTGTTCCGGAACCTAAAAACGGATCAAGTACCGTGTCGCCTTTATGAGTTGATGATACCATAATGCGGTAGAGAAGAGCTTCTGGTTTTTGGGTTGGATGTGAGCGTTGATTATTATCTTCACGCAATCTTTCTTTCCCAGCACAGATAGGAATGTGCCAATCACTTCGCATTTGTTTTCCTTCATTTAGTTCTTTTAAATTTTGATAGTTAAATGTGTATTTTGCTTTACGTGATGTGGTGCACCACAATAATGTTTCATGGGCATTGGTAAAACGAGTACCCCTAAAATTAGGCATGGGATTTGTTTTGTGCCAAATAATATCATTTAAGATCCAAAAGCCCAAGTTTTGAATAGATGTGCCAAGTCGTAAAATATTATGATAACTTCCTATGACCCAAAGCGCTCCTCCGTCTTTTAGAACTCTCTTACATTCTTTAAGCCATACTAAGCAAAATTCATCATATGCTTGATACGTATCAAATTTATCCCAGTCATTTGTTACAGCTTCTACAGTTGTTTGATCTGGTCGGTATAAGGTATCTCTTAATTGTAAATTATAAGGAGGATCGGCAAATACAAGATCAACAGACTTATCAGGAATTTTTTTTAGTAACTCGAGGCTATCACCTTGCGTAATGGAATTTTTCTTAAACATCTAAAAAGAATCTTTAAGGAGAAACGGAATCTCGTCAACGGAGTTATCAACAGGGAGAATCTTTAGCTATGGATAAGTGACTTAATTGGCTCAAAAGTTTTTCTATGATGTATTGTAGGGCCTAAACGGTGAATATTTTCGATATGCATCTTTGTTCCATACCCAGCGTTTTTTTCCCAACCAAAATGCTGATGTCTTATGGATAGCTTTTTCATTAATCTATCTCGGTGAACTTTTGCAATGATGGAAGCCGCAGCAATCGATAATGATTTATCATCACCTTTGATCACAGACTGTTCTTTGTAAGATTTATAATTTAATGAAAAATTACCATCTATTATTAATTGTGCACTTTGAAGATTAAATTTATCGACTACTCTTTTCATTGATAATTTTGTTGCTTCTAGAATATTAAGTTTATCAATTTCTTCAACATTTGCGATACCCAAATGATAATCAATAATACCTTCCTTTTTTAGATTTTGAAGAAATTCAAACGAAACCTGTCTTTTTTTCTCAGATAGTTTTTTTGAATCTCCAATTAAATTGTAAAAATCTTCTTGTGTAGTGTAGTTTTTAAAATAGCACCCACAGCTAATTACAGGTCCAGCAAGCGGTCCTCTCCCAACTTCATCTAAACCAATAACAGGATCAGTGAATTTTTCTTCAATAGAAAAATCTGGCACTTATTTTTCACTTAGTCGTGGCATTATCTCAACAAAATTACAGGGACGGTGCCGAATATCTAATTGATATTGTAATATTTCATCCCAACCATCTTTGCATGCTCCTTTAGAACCTGGCAGACAAAAAACGTAAGTTGTATTTATAAGAGCGGCAAGGGCACGTGATTGAATAGCTGACGTCCCGATTTTAGTAAAACTAATTTGACGAAAAAGTTCCCCAAATCCTTCTATGGTTTTATTCGATAATTCCATGACAGCTTCTGGAGTTGTATCTCTGCCTGTTAAGCCTGTACCGCCAGTAGTAATAATACAATCGATTTCTTTATCTTGTGATAAATTTTGTAATGTATCTTTTATTTGTTGAACGTCATCTGGAATAATTATTTTTTTTATACACTTATGTCCGGCAGTATTGATACGTTCTTGTAAAAGTGCACCAGACGTATCCGTTTCATTAGTTCTCGTATCTGAAATAGTCAAAACAGCGATGTTGATTGGTACAAATTTTAATGATGTATCTATAGCCACAATTTTTAATAAAGTGGATCTTGGCCATTGGCCAGCATTTTTAACGAAGTCATGTTTTTTTTATTTTTATTTTGATAAATCCAGTATTTAGTAAGTATTTTTTCAATAAACCAACGTGTTTCTCTTGATGGAATACTTTCCATAAAAAATAGAGGATCATCTAAGTAGTTTGTTTCTTCCTTCCATTTTTTTAGATTGCCAGGACCTCCATTATAAGCAGTGGCTAAGAAAATTAAGTTATTAGAAACAATTTCTAAATCTAAGAGGTATTCAATATATTCCTGGCCTACTTCTAGATTAATTTCAGGAATTTTTAAGATATTAGAATTATTTCTTTTTACATCTTTGCTTGAAGTAATAAATTTTGCCGTCGAAGGTAAAACTTGCATCAGTCCTACAGCCCCCTGGTTGCTTTTTGCAGTAGCATTAAACATCGACTCTTGATGCATGAACGCGTAAAGTAATTCTTCATCAAGATTAAAACCACCTCTTGGTTCCCATATGGGAGTTGGATAGTATAAACTTGTATCCATCATTAATCCAAATTGTTCGAGTCTATTAACAATTTTTAACTGGGTGTAAGCAAGATTAAAATGCTGGGCAATATTCACTGACTCTGTTGCAATTTCTTTATTTAAAACTGAGTTAATATGTACAATTTCTTTTTCTAACTCTTCATTAAACCCAACTTGAATTAATGATTGTAAACGTTTCCCAGAGGGAAGGTTTAAAAGTTTACTATTTGATGTGTTTAGTGCTTTTGTCGTCTGCCATTTTATTTTGTCTTCAATACCTAATATTTCAAGAGAGAGCATTCCGTAAAAACTATTTGGATTTAGTGAAGCACGCTGTAACCAAAAATTGATGTTGTCATACTGACCAAGTTTTGCGTATGATCTTGCGGCCCAAAAACTTCCCGATGATTGATGCCAAGTATCATTTTTCAAACTTATTGAAAATAATGTGAAAAAATCAGCAGCTTGCTTATATTGTTCTAGGCGCCAAGATGCTAATCCAGCTGTCCACGCTGCATAAGGAACATACTTAGAAGAATTTATTAATGCTTCACTGGCGTATTGAATAGCCAGGTCGTTTTTGTTGGCTAAAAAATAACCTTTAGCAATTAATTCTTTTTGCTGATCTAATTCAACTTGATCAAGTAAAATATTAACATCTCGCTGATTGATGATTTTTACTGCACCAGTTGGCCACCCTTTATTAACTCGAGATTTTATAGCATTTATGATTTTTTGTTTCTCAAGACGTTGATTTTTGGATAATTTGTTTGAGGTTTTATACTTCGTTGATTTTTTTGAAACAATCTTATCGCCAACTATTCCACTTGGTTTAATAGGTTTTGAGGGACTTTTATACCCTTTAGGCATTCTCTTAATTGCCAAACGATAAATTCTTTTTGCTTGAGGGTGATCGTTATATTTTTTAAGCCAATAATATAATTCTAAATATTTTGACGTATAACATTTTGGATGCAGGTAACGTTGTGCAAGTATATGCCCCATCAAAAGTGTATCAGAGATTTTTAGAATATGTTTATTTGCACTCTTCCACTTGCATTGCTCTTGAAAACTATAAGCTGCACGATAATTTTCGATGTCACTTTGTGATAAAATATTATTTGTAAAGATATCATTATATTTTTCAGCCACTGATGTTTCGAACGCAAGAGTTTGATTAGAAAAAATTACTATAAAAAAAAATATAAATAATTTTAGATAAATTTTAATTTTCATTTAATTCTTTTTGCAACATCTGCAAATCATCCCAAGCTTCTTTTTTTAGTTTTGGTGATTGCAGTACAGTAGATGGATGATACGATACTAATACTTTGACAGATGTATCCATGTTAATAGATTTGTAATCATGCCACTTTTCACGCAATGTATCCAAACTAAGTGGGGTAGATAATATTGCCTTTGCCGCTGTAGTTCCAAGTAAGTATATTATCCTTGGGTTTATAATTTCAATCTGCCTTTGAAGGAAAGGAAGAAACTCTAAAATCTCTTGATCTGTAGGTGTTCTATTTTGTGGCAGTTTCCATGGTATTGTGTTTGTAATATAGATATCTTTTCTCTCTAATTCGATTGCAGAGAGCATTTTGTTTAGTAATTGCCCCGCACTACCAATAAATGGAAGACCTTGTTCATCCTCCTCTTTTCCAGGAGCTTCACCAATTATCATCAGTTTTGATTTTATATTACCATCAAATAAAGCAATATTTTTTGTATTTTTTCTTAAAGTACTGTTATGATTTAAAATAAGAGGGATAAGATCTTTAATTTCCGTAATTTTATCCAGACTCTTTATATCTTTATCTTCAGGAAGTTGAGTCTGTTTTTGCTGCTCTTCAAAAAGGTTATTTGGTGTTTCTTGTAAAAAACTATGCACACCTGATTGTTTTAAAAACTCTAAATATTCTTTATTTGATTGAAACATTAAAAAATTAAATTAATTATTTTTGATAAGTTATATTAAATTATTTGCAAATGATAAAAAACTCCAAAATTTTCATATATTCTCTCATTTTATTGTTTTCAAAAACAATCTTTGCATCAAGCAGTGCATCTTTCTTAATTACTCAAACTGCATTTAATGACTATGATTTTGAACAGGTATTATATGAGTATAGTTCTGAAGAAAATATAGAATACAAAAATGATTATCTTGATGAGCTTATCTCAGCTGTAATTACTGAAAATATTATTCTGGCTGAAAACATTTCAAAAAAAATATTACTAACAGATCCTAGTAATCAAGAAGCTAAACTATTAATGATGGTTAAATCTGTTAATGCTAACAATGAACAAGAATTAAAGTCATTAAGGTTTGACAAAGATAATCAAAAAAATGATTTATTTGAATTTATTTTTTTTCTTAATGAAAAAACTAAATCAAACAAAGATATTAGTGATTCTTTTCTTGAAATAGTTAGATCTTCATACACGAAGCAAAGTACTAATTACTCGCAGAATTATAATTTTCTTCTTTTTTATACCTCTCTTGCAGTACTCGTTAATGAAAAAAATTATGAGGCAATTTTTATTAAAGGACAGTTATTACAAATGATTGATGATTATTTTTTTGCTGAAGCTACGTATCAAAAAATTCCTGAAGAGAGTGACTATTTTATTGATGCGCAGAGAAATATCGCTTTTAATTATTCACAAGAAAATGGATTTGATAATGTAGAGAATAAAATTAAAGTAATAGTAAAAAATAATAACGAAGATTATGAAATTTCAAAAATTTTAGCTGACTTCTACAGAATAGAAAAAAAATATGATTTAGCTATTAAAATTTATTCAGAGTTAATTAAGGGAAATCCTAATGATCTTTGGTATACATATTATTTGAGAGGAATTTGTTATGAACAATCTGATAATTGGCGCATGGCAGAATTAGATTTTTTACAATCTTTGAAAATAAAGAGAAATTCGCCTAATGTTTTAAATTATCTAGCATATGGATGGATTGAAAGGGATATTAGAATTGATGAGTCATTTGTTATGTTAACAGATGCTTATGAAGCAAATCCTGACAGCCATTATATTTTAGATAGTTTGGCTTGGGCTTATTATAAGAAAAAAGATTACGTAAAAGCAGCTGAACTAATGGAAGAAGTCATTGATATGGTTCCTGGAGAGGCTGTATCTCTTGATCATCTCGGAGATATTTATTTTGCTATGAATAGAAAACGAGAAGCTGTTTATTTTTGGCGACAAGCAAAAGACTTAGCTAAGCCTGAAGATGAAATTAGTGATAAAATACAAATCAAATTAAAAGAATATGATGCCAGCTGAGTTTAATGAAATATCACCAGCTAAAATTAATTTATTTTTAAAAATCATTGGCAAACGAGATGATGGGTATCACAATTTAAGGAGTGGAGTTACGTTAATCAATCTCTATGACGAAGTTTCTGCTCAAAAAAGTTCAGAATTTAAGGTAAAATACACTGGTGAATTTGCTCCTCCAGATAATATTTTTAAAGACTGCATTGTAGAGAAAATATTTTCTAAATTTAAAATAGTTAAACCTCAGTATAGTTTTACAATTAAGAAAAATATTCCAGTGCAATCAGGACTTGGTTCAGCCTCCTCCAATGCTGCTGCCGTATTAAGAATTTTAAAAAAATTAGATTACAAAGAAGTAAAGACAATAAATTTTAGTGCGATTGGAGCTGATGTTCCTTTGTTTGTTGAAAATCAAGATTCATTAATAAGAGGAATTGGGGACATAACTATTAAACAGTCATTTCCAAAATATTATTTTCTTTTAATTAAACCAATTCAAAACTGCTCTACTGAAGAAATGTATAATGAAGTAGATGTTAATGATATAAATTTTGATCTTAACTTTGATACTGATGAGATCTCAGAATTTGATATGGGAAATGATTTTGAAGTAATTGCTGATCGTAAATACCCAGAAATTGCAACGTTGTTAAAATTTATGAGAGGGTTTTCTGATGTTATCTTTTCTAGATTAACAGGAAGTGGGTCTTGTATTTATTCCGCCTTTGAAAAAAAAGACAGTGCTGAAAAAGCATTAAACCTTTTTAAGGAAAGATTTCCTGATCATTGGGCAGTAGTTGTAGAAAATAATTTTTTATAAAAAAATTTATAATATTCCGTGTTTTTCAAAAATATCGGTGAGTTTTTCACCCTGTTTAATTTCATCTCTCACAGTATTTTCACTATTTACTTTATCAAGAGCTTTTGAAGTAACTTCTTCAATTATTTTTGATGGAACAATCACTACCCCATCATTATCGCCAAATACCAAGTCACCACTTTCCACTCTAACATCACTAATTTCACCAGGAACATCAGCCATCATCATTTTTCCACGAAATTTTGTATCTACAGGATTTGTTCCTTTAGAGAAAACTGGAAAATTCATTTCTCTAATCATATCTGCATCTCTGACACATCCATCAGTAAGGCAGCCAGCAGACTTTAGATAACTTGCTCTCGTTGAGAGTAATTCACCCCAAGGTGCAATTTTTTTATTACCATGACAACATAATACGGCAACTTCATTTTCTTGTAGACTATCTACTAAAGCAATTTCATGTTCATAAACATTGACATGTTCATCGTCATGATAAATGGGCATATATAATCCCACTCTTGCTAATCCACAAATTTTTACATTTGGATCTAAGGAAGTGATGCCAGGTGTTAAAACCTGTTTGTGATATCCAAGAGAGTCTAAAGTATCTGCTATAACTGCAGAATATAAGTTTTTTTTGTATACATCGATATTGTTATTCATGGTTTTTATAAAATTCTAATTAATTGACACTTTAAGTTATCTCTTTAATATAACAACATACTATTTAAAATTGGTCAATAAAATTAAGGTTTTCAAAAAATAAAAGATGAAAAATGTATTAATAATAGGTGCCGGTGGAATTGGAAGACGTCATATAAAGGGATATCTATCTACTAACAGGGCAACCCTTTCTATTGTTGAGCCTGATGATAAAAAAATAAATATTATTCAAAAAGAATTTTCTATAGACAAAACTTATACGAGCATTGAGCAAGCAAACTTAGATCATTTTGATCTCGCTGTCATTTGTTCCCCTGCAAATATGCATGTCGATGCGATGAAAATATGTGCTCAAAATAACTTATCATTCATGGTAGAAAAACCTCTTTCAACTAGTATGGAGGGAGTTGATGAAATCATTCAATTAGTAGAAAAAAATAATTTATTTGCAAGAGTTGGTTATACGAGAAGGAACAGCCATGTATCTAGAGCTTTAAAGGATCAAATTGATAATAATAAAGTTGGTGATGTAAAGTTAGTATACATCAACTCTTCTCAAGAATTTCCAAAATATAGACCTGATTATCAAACGATATATTACGCACACCCAGAGATGGGAGGAGGAGCAATACTTGATGCAGCAACACATATGATAGATCAATTAATTTGGATAATTGGAAAACCAAAAGAGGTAAGCTGTATGTTTGATCGATTAGTTTTAAAAGGAATTAATACAGAAGATACTTGCTTAATAAATATTCGTTTTGAGAATAGTATTATGGCTAATATCACTGTTAATCAATTTCAAAAACCTAATGTTAATTCTTATGAGTTCATTGGGACTAAAGGTAATTTAAAACTAGATCATTCTATTTTGCGATTTGCAGATGATGATTCGGGAAAGTGGAAAGAGGAAAAAGATTATATGCAAGGACTAGACCCAATGGAGATGCATCAAAATAATTTTTTATTACAAGCAGAGAGAATTCTAAATGGTCTTGAAGGAAAAGAATGTGATTTAGCAACATTAGAAGAGGCAAAATTAAATCTTAAAGTTGTGTTTGCAGCTAAACAATCGTGGCAAGAAAAAAAAATTATTTCAATAGAATAGATTATGTTTGATTTAACAAATAAAACAATTTTAGTAGCAGGTGGTGCTGGATATTTAGGTTCACAGTTATGTGAAGCTATCCTTTTACATAATGGAAATATATGTATCGCTGATATAAATGTAGAAAAAATTAATTCTTTAAAAAATTCATTAACTCAAAAATTTCCAGACAGTAAAATTTTTTCAACTATGTTAGATATAAAAAATGAAAAATCTATCATCGAAAGTGTTAATAAAACAAATGAGTACTTCAAGAATATTAATGGCTTAATTAATGCGACCTACGGTGCTACAGGTAAGGCATTGGAAGAACTTACTGCAGAAGAATTTAATAATGCTAATGAAATTAACCTCACTGGATCTTTTTTATTATCGCGACACGCAATAACTAAAATGAAAGAGGGTGGAAGTATTATCATGTTTACATCAATGTATGGAATAGTTTCTCCCAAACCAAATTTATATCCAGAGGGAATTAATCCAAATCCAATTGAGTATGGAGCAGGAAAAGCAGGACTAATTCAATTAACAAAGTATCTTGCATCTCATTATGGTCCCAAAAATATAAGAGTAAATGCAATTGCACCAGGACCTTTTCCAGACATTAAAAAAAATGATAATTATAATAAAGAATTTTTAGATAATCTTAGAGACTCAACAATGCTAAAAAGATTAGGAGAATCTAAAGAAATAGCAGGCCCAATAATTTTTTTATTATCTAAAGCTTCTAGTTATATAACTGGCCAAGTACTAAAAGTTGATGGAGGTTGGACATCATGGTAAGTATAAAATAATATGTTGAATTTTCCATTTCACAATAAAGATATTAAATTAGCAATGTTAGGAATGACTGAAGGAAATGGTCACGCTTATTCATGGAGTATTATAATAAATGGTGATTATGACTTAAAATCATTATCAAAATGCCCTTATCCAGGAATAATTGATTATATTTCTAAACAACCAAAAAATACACTTGGTATAAAAAATACTAAAGTAACCCATGTCTGGACAGAAGATGTGAAAGAATCAAAATTAGTTTCAGATATTGCAAAAATTCCTAATATTGTCGAGAAACCTGAAGATGTAATTGGAAAAGTCGATGCTGTTTTAATCTCAACAGATATAGGTTCAGAACACGTATCAAGGTGTAGGCCATTTGTAGAGGCTGGCATCCCTATTTTTGTTGATAAGCCTCTTTGTGATAGTTTAGCCGATTTAGAGACTTTTGATAAATGGGTTAAAGAAGGTAGTAATATACTTAGCTCCTCTGCAATGAGGTATGCAAAAGAAGCAGAACCATATCATCAATCGACCTATGAATTAGGTAAGTTGCAATATGTAAGCGTGACCATGGCAAAAAGTTGGGAGACTTATGGAATTCATGCTTTAGAATTAATGTATCCTATTTTAGGACCAGGGTTTGAGTCTATTCAAAATACTGGTCGTAAAAATAGAAATTTTCTTCATATAAGGCATAAATCAAGTATAGATATTAATATTGCTGATATATATGATATGTATGGTGGTTTTGGACTTGTGTCACTAGTTGGAACTATTAACAATATACAATTTCAACATAAAGACACATTTTATGCTTTTAAAAAACAATTAGTGGCATTTGTAGATTATCTACGAACTGGAATAAGACCTTTTCCTTGGAGTGAAACTTATGAACTAATACAGCTAGTTGCAGCTGGTATTGAAAGTAGAGATAAGGGTGGAGTTAAAATATCTTTTAATGGAGGTAAATAAATGAATGTATTAGAGAGTTTTTCTTTAAAAGGTAAAGTAGCGCTTGTTACAGGTGGTGCAGGTTTATATGGCAGGCAAATTGTGGAAGCGTTGGCAGAGGCAGGCGCAGAAACCTATACTGCTTCTCGAAATTTAGAGAGCTTACAGCAAGTGGCTAAAGAAGAATTTGAAAGAGGTCATAATGTTACAGCAATGAAATTAGACTTATCTGAAGATGAATCTATAGAAAGTCTTCATCGTGATATTATTGAGAAAAGTGGCAAATGTGACATTTTAATTAACAATGCTGTTTCAAGGGAATTTGGAAGTGCAGGTTGGAAAAATACTTTAGATGATTTTGATAAAAGTTTACGTATTAACGCTTCAGCATTATTTAAGATAACCCAAATGTTTTCGGAAGATATGAAAAAAAACAACTCTGGATCAATTATAAATATTGGTTCTATGATGGGTACTGTTGGAGTGGAAAATGGCAATTATGAAGGAACGGATTTTACCCCTGCAACATCACCACTTTATTTCTATGAAAAAGGTGGAATGCATAATTTTACTAGATGGGCTGCAAGTATGTTAGGTCCATTTAACATTCGTGTGAATTGCTTGGCTCCAGGTGGTTTTAAGGTTCCATCACATCCTCAGCGTTTTGTTGAAAATTATAGTAAGAGAACACAGTTAGGGAGAATGGCAAACAGTAGTGATTTAAAAGGACCAATAATCTTTTTAGCATCAGATTCTTCAGCCTATTTAACTGGAACAATCATCGCAGTTGATGGTGGTTATACTGCAAAATAACAAAGGATAAAAATATGACTAAATATGATAATACTTTAAGTGATAATGACTCTAGGCCTTTTAATATTTTTCGTAAAAGTAGAATTAAAAGGACAATTGATCAAGGTAAAGTAGCAACAACTCTTAAATGTAATACTGTAGATACTAAAATAGCAGAAATATTTGCTCTTGCTCAACCTGATGGAATATGGCTGGATATGGAGCATGGATCATCAGATTTCAACCAAGCTGAAAATCAGAGCAATGCTGCAAAAATTTATGATGTTGATACTTTACTTCGTGTTAATAGAGGTAGTTATAGTAATTACATCAGAGGTTTCGAAGTTGATTGTACAGGTTTAATAATACCTCAAATAAAAAGTTTATCAGACGCAAAAGAAATTGAAGAGTTTACAAAATTTCCACCTATAGGAAAAAGAGGAGTTGATGGAGGTAATAATGATGGAAAATATACAAAACTTAATATGTTAGATTATATCAAACAAGCAAATCAAGAAAGATTAGTAATTTATCAAATAGAAACACCAGAAGTAATAAATGATGTTGAGGCTATAGCTGAAATGGATGGAGTGGATGCACTATTTTTTGGACCAGGAGATTACTCACTTTCACTTGGCTTTCCTGGTCAAATGGATCACCCAGATGTTGTTGGCGCAAGAAAAAAAGTTGCTGAAGTGGCAAGAAAGAATAATAAAATTGCTGCGACTCAAGGGAGTCCTAAAATTGCAAAACAGTTAATTGATATGGGCTATAATCTTTTAAATATTGGTGCAGATGTAATTGCACTTGCAGATTATGCTGAAAATTTAGTAAACGAATTTGAGAAATTTAAATCCTAATGGATTTAGAAGGAATTCAAAATACTATTTTAGATAGGTGCATCAAAGGTATTCCAGGTTCAGTCGAACCATTTCCTCTGAAGGAATTAAAAAATAAAAAATGGAATATTTTAAATGAAGACATGCCGATGCCTTTAATGGTGTTAAAACAAAAAAATTATTTTCATAATTTAAAAACTTTTTCTAAATATTTGGAAAAACATTATTTAGAGATTGCACCTCACGGTAAAACAACGATGGCACCTCAAATTTATGCGGATCAAATTAAGTACGGCGCTTGGGGAATTACTGCTGGGGCAATTAATCAAATTCAAGTTATGTTTAATTTTGGTATTAATAAAGTTTTACTTGCCAACCAGCTACTCGGTAAATCACATTTAGAAACAATAGCATCGTATATTAATCAAAATATAAACTTTTCTTTTTATTGCTTTGTTGATTCTATTGATCAATTTCTTAATATGAAAAAAAATCTAGGTAATTACAATTTAATCAATCCAATAAATTTACTTCCTGAAATAGGTGCTGAAAATGGTCGAACGGGTATTCGTAAAAAAGAAGATTTTTTACAACTAGTTAATGAGATTGGAAATGATCAATCAAAAAATTTTAAATTTGCAGGAATTTCATCTTATGAAGGTATAGCTGCAGTTGCAATGAAGGGTTCAAATGTTGTTCATGATTTTTGTTCAAAAATTGAGGATATTATTAATGACATTCCATTAAATTATTATTCTAATCTCGATGAGTTATTAATAACAGCAGGTGGCTCTACTCATTTTGACATTGTGGGAGAGAGATTTTCTAAAATTAAACTTAACGTACCAATTAAAGTTTTACTTAGAAGTGGTTGCTACATTACCCATGACCATGGACCTTATTTTGATGCGCTTAAAACAGCTAAAGATGACGTAAATAGACAATGGGATCAATCTTTAAAACCAGCACTTGAAATTTGGTCTTATGTCCAATCTATTCCTGAGAAAAATTTAGCCTTTTTAACTATGGGGAAAAGAGATGCTCCTTACGATGCCGGTTTACCCAAGCCTATTAAAAGATTTAGACCTGGCGAAGGTTTTTTAGATGTTGGTGAAGTAGAGATCTTTAGCACAAATGACCAACATGCTTTTGTTAGACTTCCCGATAATCATAAATGGAAAATAGGCGATATGATTTGTTCAGGAATTTCTCATCCATGCACAGCATTTGATAAATGGAAATTTATCCCTGTTGTTGATGATGACTACAATGTCGTTGATGGAATACTAACTTATTTTTGATTATCCTTCCTGTCTTGTGTTTGGCACGTAAGCAACACAATCAAGTTCAAATTTTAAAAAAGTAGGCAATACATTTACAATTGTACTTCTTGTAGGTTGTGGATCTTTAAAATATTCTGGATAAATTTTGTTATATTCTTTTAAATCTTTTTGATCAGCTACATAACTTTTTATATTGATAACATTATTGAGTGTTAAGCCTACCTCTTTCAAAATAACTTCTAAATTTTCAATTGATCTTCGCATTTCTTCTTCAAATGTTCCTTCAATGATTGAACCATTCTCTCTGTCAACAGAGGCTTGACCAGAAACATACACAAAATCACCTGCCTTAATTGCGGGACTAAAGGGTAAAACTGATTTTGCACCGGTATTAATAATTTTTATCATACTATCTCCTTTTATTATTTAACAAAGACCGCTGTATAGGGCTTTGGTTGATTTGTTATTTTTCTGTTATCCAATCTTGAATAAATATCAGGTAAAATTTCTTTCATCCATTTATTTGAGTCAACAATAAATCCTTGCTTGTTTGAGTCAATTAATAATGAATAAATATTTACTTGTTTGCTAGATACTTTCTCTATTAGCTCATACCATTCAGAATGAATAGAACCGCATACTAAGTCAGGCTTGAAGCTAAGTATGGCTTTTACAATGTTGTCTGTTTTTTTGAAGTCAAATTCTTGATCAACATTTATAAATTTTAATTTTAAGTTCTTTGATTTATTATTAAAAATATTCTTAAAATCATTTAGTCTTGCGGTTTGTTCAGGTGATTTAATAACAGAGTCTAAATACAAGATATTACTTTTTTTTCCTTTTATAGATTTTAGCATTTCAATAAATGCAGGTTTAAGATTAATACGATAGTTGTTGTTGTTAAGTTTACTATTTTGCGTATCCAATATATTTAATAAACAAGAAGTTTTTTTAAAATCATTAATTTCAGTTTTTTCAGTAATACCTGTTAAAACTGCTGCATCTAGATCATCCCATAAAAGAACAGGTTTTTGTTTATGTGTAAAACTTCCTAAAATAAATTCATGCCCATCAGAAATCACTTGTTTTTCAAAAGCGACTACGAGTTTAGTATAGAAGCTATTATGGAATATACCACCACCTACAACTTCACGATTATAAAAAAAACCTATACGTAAATGAGATGTGAACCATGGTGCATTTTGAAGATAAGACCCTTTGCCAACTTTTCTTTCAATAATTCCCTCAGCCTGCAAATCGTTAAGAGTTTTGATAATTGTAATTAGGGAAAAATCACAGAAAGATTTGATGTCATTTTGAGATTCTATTTTTTCTCCTTTTTTCAAACCCTTAGTTTTCCAATGTTTAAAAAGCATATTTCTTAATTGAAGATGCCTACTTAAAAGGGGTTTTTTCATAATAGAGTTTCGTCCCAATTCATTTGATTGGCTAATATTCCACCATCGATATAGAGCATTTGACCAGTTATATATTCTGCTTCTTCAGAAGATAAGAAAACAGCCGCTCCTCCAATATCTTTTGGTAATCCAATTCGACCAAGAGGTATTTGCGATTTTAAAACTTGTTTGTTATTTCCTTTTTCTAATCCATCCTTTGTTAGAGGTGTTTCTAATATTCCTGGACCAATTCCATTAACCCTAATATTTTTTTCTGCGAGAGAGATAGCAAGAGATCTAATCATCATTAACACTGCTCCTTTAGAAGTATCATAAATAACACTATTTTTTTCTGCAGCTTTCGAATTGGAAGAGCCAATACAAAGTATACTTTTATTTTTATTGTTCTGTGTTATTTTTTTTGCAAAAGCTTTTGATGCAAACATATAACCACGGACATTCAAATTGATTGTTTTATTAAAATTCTCCTCAGATATATTTTCAAAATCTTGATCTAAGAAAGTTCCCGCGTTATTTACTAAAGTATCTAAGTTTCCTAGTAACTCAAAAGATTTATCAACAAAATATTCTGCACCTGCAACTGTTGATAAATCTGATTTTACATAATGACATTCAGTCATATCACTTAATTTTTTAAGAGCTCCATTATCATCAAGATGTGAATTAATGACTAATCTTGCCCCTTTTTTTGCAAAAGCCTCTGCTATGCCATAACCAATCCCATGAGTTGATCCAGAAATACATACACATTGATCCTTCATATTTTTGTTTCTTTCTTTTGAATCCCTTGTATTTTTTGCCTACTTGATTAATATTATAACATAATAGGAAGGCTTTTTATATGCAAGCTAAACAACGCTTTACTAATGTGACTTTAGTTACACCATTTGGTGAAATAAACCAAGATCTGTTAGTTGAGGATGAGCTAATTGTGGATATTGTTGATAGGGAGACTCTATTAAGTGATGAATTCCAAATTTTTGATGGACAAGATAATTATATTTTTCCAGGTATGATTGATATTCTTCAACATGGTTTTTTAAATTACTTGTATGGTCATGCTGAAGAAAATTGTACAGTCGATAACGCAAAACTTTTACCTGGAGTAGGGGTAACAGGTTTTTTACCAGCAACACCTTGTCTACCTCCAGAACAAACACATCAACTACTAAATAATTTATCAAATGATATTGATAAATCTAATGAAGGAGCAAGAATTCTTGGCATTCATTCAGAGGGTCCTTGTTTTGCTTTACCAGGAGCTCACAATCCTAAAAATTTGCGTAATCCATCTGTAGAATTAGCAGAAGAGCTTATTGATGCAACGCATGGTAAATTAAAAGCAGTAACTATTGCTCCTGAAATGGAAGGCTCGGAGGCATTCATCAAAAGATTAAAAAAAGATAATGTATCTATTCATTTAGGACATAGTGGCGCAAATCCTAAAGATGTTCCTATGTTTGCCGATTGGGGTGTAGATGCAGTTACTCATATGTATGATGCATTACCGACTTATCCTGCAGATGATACAGGTGTGCACGTTCTCTCTTTAACTGATGCGTTAATAGCTGAGTCGCGCATTGCTCTTGGGTTAATATGCGACGGCATTCACGTTCATCCACAATTAGTTGAGCTATTATCTCATCTTCCAAGTGATAGAGTTTTCTTAGAAACTGACTCTGTAAAAGGATCAGGCTCACCTGTTCCTGTAAAATTTGAATTCTATCCAGGTCGTTGGTGTACGGTAGAAAAGGGAAAAGCATCAACTTATGATGGTCTATTGGCTGGATCATCTTTAACTTCATTAGAAGGTTTACAAAATTATTTAAAATACTCAAAAAAAACTATTGGTCAGGTTTCTATTGCAGCAAGTTTAGTCCCTGCACGAGTAATAGGATTGGATCATAAGATGGGTAGTATTGAAAAAAATAAACTTGCTGATTTTATCTTATTAAGAAAAAATGATTTAGAAATTGCAGAAACATTCATTGCAGGAAAGTCAGTTTACAAAAGTGACTGATAAAAATCCTACATCTTTACGTTATCACGATAAAGGAAATGTCCATATGGATTTTCATGGAGCTACAAATACCACTATAAATTTTATCATAGAAAAATATGGCATTAAAACAATGAATGATATTTTTAAAAAAGTAGGAAATGATGTTTATGCAGATATCAAGAAACATATACAGTCTGGAAATATCAAAGTACTTGCTGAACATTGGCAACATTTTTTTGATCGAGAGGGTGCTGATTTTTCTATATCCATAAAAGAGAATGAGATTATTTTAACTGTTAAAAAATGCACTGCTTATGAACATGTTAAAAAATTAGTTGGTAAAGTATCGCCAAATTTTTGTGACCAAACTATAAAAACTAATGAAGCGATAGCCGAAGGTACACCCTATGAAATTAAAACAGAAATACTAGGTGAAGCTTCATGCAAACAAATTATTCGAAAGAGATTATGATACCAAGTGATCATTTTACACGTTTTTATAATGAAGTATTTAAATTTTTAGAAAAGCAAGGTGAGGAAGATTTAAAACAATATTGGTTAGAAATAAGTAAAAATCAAGAAAAACATACTTTAGATTTATTTAGAGAAAAAGGGTTAAAAGGTATGTATGAATACTGGGATCACATACGAATAGAGGAAAATTGTGATTTAGATTTAAAATTAGAAGATGATAAATTAGAATTGAAAATGAATGTCTGTCCAAGTTTAAGTAAGGTTTTGGATAATGATGCTGAGCCAATGAAAAGATATTGCGATCATTGTGCAGGTTGGATTGGTCCAATAATGGATAAAGTTGGTTATCATTTAGTGTATGATGTTATTGATCGAAGCAAACCTCAATGTGTTGTCAAAATATTTAAAGATAAAGAAAAAGCTATTGAAGAAGAAAAAAATGTTAAACTATTAATGGGTTGGCCGGGTAAAAAATAATTTTAAGGAAGTTGACGTCGAGAAAATATTAATTGTCTTAAGAAAGTTCTTACACCCATTGCTCCTTCTTCTTTAATAAGGATAAAAGCATTCATAGATACTAAAATTATGAAAGCACAAATTATAAACAAAACTTCATAACTACCAAGAGTCGTGCCCAAAACTACAATGTTACTTGTATCTAGCCATAGAATTAAATAACCTGCTAAAACTGTTGTTATTCCTGCAATTAGTCCATCCAGACTATAAGCAAGTGACATAAATGACTCTTTATTATTGCTTGGCACATAATTTAACATAAAAATATAACCTATGGAGGCACTGCCCCACATTAAAAAACCAAATAAAAAGAAAACAACTCCGATTACATAACTTAAATAAGGTGTATCTGAATCAATAAAAAGTAAAACTAAAAGAAGTATAATCTGTAAACTTTGAAATATTACTCTTATACCTCTGCAGCCATAATTGTCAGTTATCTTACCAACTACAAAACCACTACATGTCCCTCCTATTAAAACTAATGTTGATGAAAATACTAACTCACCGGTAGGAATATTCATTCGAATTTTAAAAAAAAGTGTAAGAAATATTGCGAGTACTGTAATGACTAAATATTGCGTACCAGATGAAATTAAAAATAAATTAAAATTTTTATCTTTTGATGCAGTAAATAAATTTTTAATATAACCCTGATCATTTTCTCTGTTAATAATTTTTTCCCCACCCTGCATCTTAATTAGTAATAATGCTGATATAAGTCCAAGTAAAATTGCAATAATAAATACTGGATAGAACCTCTCTAGGCCCACTCTGCTATCTAGCCAAATTTTAATCCCATAGGAAGTAGCTAGAGCAAAAGGAGTACAAATAATTCCATTAATGCCAATGATCCTTCCTCTTACATCGCGTGGTATAAATTCCTGCATCCAGGGAACAAAAGCTGCCTCTGATAATGATCTGCATATTGCAAACATGAGCATGGAAAAAAACAACAAGTAAAAAACAATTGTTAGATTTTCTTTATAAAATGGAACTAGTAAAAAAATTACAAGAAAAATGTAACGAGTAAATAATGCAGTTATTGAAACTAATTTGCTACCAAAATATATTGTAACAGGAATACTGATTAATGCTAATACTTGACAAAAAGCCATCAAACTTCCCAAAATACCTATTTCATCGGAATTTAATCCTAATTCTACAGAATAGAGAGTAAGAGGAGCAGCTACAGTTCCAATAACTGCACACATTTGAAGCGCTGTAGAAAAATGAAAGTAGTTCATAAATTTTAATTTTTCTGGCTCACTGGAAATAAGTTTATACATTTATTAAATATTATAAATTTACTATGAAGGATTTGATGATGTGCTGGGTATTTTCATAGCACCAACAGGTGGCAAATATTTCATTATTCTGAAGTTTGATAAGTGAAGGTTGCCCAAATTTAAGACTCCCAAATTGTTTACTTATATTTGTTGAATCACTCTCCATATTATCATTTTTAAATAAATCTAGTTCACTCAAAATTTCAAACTTATCATTTTCAATATTAATTTTTCTTATTATTAATCCTGAAGGAGATTCTCTATGAGAATGAATTGTTAAAATAATATTTTTTTCAAGCCAAAGTAAGTTAGATGCTTGTGCTTTTACGCCTGTATCTATTGCTTTACCAAAACTCTTCCCACCATCATGTGAAAAAACAATATGATTATTTAAATTTATTTTTTTGACATTATCATAAGTCCAAAAAATAACAGCAACACCATTGTTATCTATTTCACATAGCCTGCATTCCCAAGCAGCTATTTCACCATTAGGGCTGTTAAAAAATTCAGATAATTTATTCCAGCTTTTTCCATTATCATCGCTATAAATAATCCAGCCTGAGTGACCTGTTTCACCTAAATGAAAAGGAGGACACGCTGCAAGAATTCTTCCCGTTGCCAGCTGAATACATGGCCCTGAAATTTCTAATGGTTTATCTAAGACATTAAAAATATTAGGCACACTCCAGCTTTCACCGGAGTCTTTTGAAAAACTTATTTTATTTTTTAAGGGTAAAACATCAAATGAAACAGGATCTACAATTGGGGTCAGGACATCTGGCCTTACAAAAGCATAACCAGTTGCGATCATTTCTCCATTTTGTAAAAGCAAAGGTTTTAACGTATCTGTTTCTTCGTGATTATCATATATATGATTATGTAATTCTTTTGGTTTTGACCAAGTTCTTCCATTATCCCTACTTTTTGTTACAAATGCTCTTTGATCTGAAGAGTCAAATGCCTGGCCAATAGAAAAAATTATTAATAAATCGTTATTGGGCAACAAACTTACACCTGGAAAAATTCCTTGTCTGCTCACCAGAAGAGGGTCAGGGTTTTGATATACTATTATTTCTTCTTCTTTTTTCATTACCATTGACTCTCAAACTCTTGATGAAATTGAAATCCTCTAATAGGTGTTGCCTCTCCGCGAGGTATTGGAGCTACTGGATTTAATGTATGTATTTTAGAACCTCTAGCTGTTTGTATTGAAAAAAAAGGCCATTCATTAAGGTCTGCTTTTACATGTGAAGGCGAATATCTAAAAGTTATACCACATCTTGGTCGATCAGATGTATTAGCATCAGATCCGTGCAAAAGAGCATCAGAATGAAGAGATATTTCTCCTGCTTTTAAACTCATATACACAATTTTATTTTTATCGATTTGCTCATCGTCAACTTCTTGATTAAGTATATAATCTTTGTTGTTGTTTTCATTATGTAAATATTTTTTTGTCTTATGACTACCTGAAACAATTTTCATTGCTGAATTGTCTTTGTCTGTATTAAAAATTGCAAGCCAAACAGTTACAGAGTTTGAAGGTTTTAGTGGCCAATACTGAGAATCTTGATGCCAAGGAACAATACTTTGACTTAGTGCGGGTTTATAAAAAAATTGTCCACCCCACAAATAAAAATTTGGCCCTAGTAAATCTTCTACATAATCTAAAATTTCAGGAGTGTGTGCTACGTCATAAAATTTTTTACTCGCCTTGTGCCACATATTTGTTTTATTAATATCGACGTTACTTGGTAAACGATTTTTTAATTCATTAAAAAAAGTTTGTAATTCTTCAACTCCTCTTTTAGAAAAAACTGGTAGGTTTTTTATAAAACCCTCACTATCATATTGTGAAATTTCAGATTTACTTAACCTTCGAATATTATTACTTATTTTCATTGATGTAATCTGTCATTAATTTTTTAAATTTCATTAATTCTTTTTGATCAGCTAGAACAGAATGTTTTTTTGAGGGAAATTTCTTAAATTCTACATCTGCCTGATATTTTTTAAATGCTTTAATTCTCTCTTTTTGAATATCTTGAAAAATTTTATCAAAATTTCTATAACTTTTTGCATGTCTTGGTGTTTTTGATGAGTCATTGTGATAACCTAATATATCCTCAGCAAATAAAAACTGTACGTCACTTTTGCTTCCAGAGCCTATAGATATAGTTAGCATTTTAGTTATTTTGCTAATTTCAGCCAATATATCCGCTGGGATACATTCTACTTCTACTGCCCAACATCCAATGTTATCTAATTCTTTAATATCTTCATAAATTTTAATGGCTTCTTTAAGTGTTTTTCCTACTGGTTTTACGCCACCTGTCCAAGTAGATTTCATTGGAACAAAACCTACATGTCCCTGAAGAGGAATATTAAATTCACTTATGTATTTTATAAAATTTATATTCCATGAATTTGTATGAATGGAGTCCACCCCTAATTCAATTAGTTCAAAACATTTTTTAGCAATACTCTCTTTTGATTCATGTTCTGTATATTTTATTCCACAAGTTAGAAATGTATTTGGAGCAGCTTCACGAATTTCTTTTAATCTATCAGCACCTGTTATTAATAAATCAATATCTGCCAATTCTGCCGCCGCTGCTTCATTAGGCGTAATCACATTTATTTGTGTTAGTTTCTTTCTACCCTTAAGATTGAGTAAATCTCTGACAGTGTAGTTCCTGTAACCTGCTTGATGAGCCAGCGAATATACTTTCTTGTATTTTTTTTTCATTTATTAAATATTCACTTTTTGATTGTTCAAAAATTTTTTAAAACTTAGTAACTCTTTTTTTTCTAATGAAATTGAATGTTTTTTTGTTGGAAATTTATTTTTTTTAACATCTGATTGAAATTCTTTAAATGCGTTTACTCTCTCTTTTTGCAGATTTTGCATTAGATTATCAAAATTTGCATATTGTTTTGCATGTCGTGGAAATTGTATTTGACTTTGACCTAAAATATCTTCAGCAAATAAAAATTGTGCATCAGCAGAATTTCCAGAACCAATAGAAATAGTTACTAAGGAGGTCATTTTTGTAATTTCAGCTAACATATTTTGTGGCACTAATTCTACTTCAATTCCCCATGCCCCTGTATTTTCTATATCTTTAATATCTTTTAGTAGTTCCATTGCTTCTTTTGCGGTTTTGCCAAAAGATCGAATACCTCCAATCCAAGTTGTTCTACGAGGAATGAAACCAACATGACTTTGAAAAGGAATTCTAAATTTACTTAAATGTTTCATCCAATCTAAATTCCAATTTTGACACATTAATGAATCAGCGCCAGCTTCAATAATTTCAAAAGCTTTTTTAGTTGCTTCTCTTTTTGAAGGATTTTCAATAAATGGCACTCCAACTGTCATAAAGGTTTTGGCAGCAGCTTTTCGTATTTCAGCTAATTCAGGACCAGGGCCTGTTAGTAATAAATCTATTCCTGCCTCTTCAGCTGCAGCAGCTTCTTGGGGGCTGGTAACTCTTATTTGGCTGAGCTTTTTTTTGCCCTTTAAATCAATAATATCTCTTACTGTATAATTACGATATCCAAGATCATTGTTGATTGAAAAAACTCTTTTGTATTTTTTGTGCATAAAATTTATACTACATTAATTTTTAGCTAGATTTATAAATTTATTTAGTTATCATATAAACATAATAACTTAAATCAAGGTAAATATATGAATTTTAATGATAATAAAATTAAAGAAGAGTTTAATTCAAATGGATATGCCTCAATTTATTCATTTTTTAATGAAGATAAAATTCAAGAAATTAGGAATGAGATAGATAGGTATATAAATGATGTAGTTCCAACACTGCCAAATCATCATGTTTTTTATGAGGACAAATCAGACAAGAGTACCATTAAAAATCTTCAGCAAATGTTTAACTACGATGATTATTTTAAAAAATTAATTGAAGAAAGCTCTATACAGGAAGTCGCTTCGTTTCTTTTACAAGAAAAGGCAATTCCTAAAAATTTACAATACTTTAACAAACCAGCAGGAGTTGGCAAACCAACACCACCGCATCAGGATGGATATTATTTTATGTTAAAAAAACACAATGCTGTAACTTGTTGGTTAGCTCTTGAAAAAGTTGATAAAGAAAATGGATGTATCCATTATGTTAAAGGTTCTCATTTAAAGGAAGAATATAGACCCCATGGTAAATCAAATATACTTGGATTTTCTCAAGGTGTTACTGATTTTGGTACTGAGGATGATAAACTCAATACAGTATCATTTCCAGGTGAAGCTGGGACTTTTCTTATACATAATGCCAAGACTATACACTGGGCGGAGGGTAATAAATCTCAAACCAGAACTAGAAAAGCTCTTGGTTTTATATATTATGGAGAGAGTGCAGAAGAAGATAAGGTGGCATATGAAGCTTATCAACTTAAGCTACGTAAAGAAATGGAAGAAAAAAATTTAATATGAGACTTGAGTTCAATATTCCAGACCTAGGTGATTTAAAAAAATCTTATGATGAAGATGGTTATAATCATATCTCTGAATTATTCTCTCCTGCTGATATGGACATTCTTAATAAAGAATTTAATCGATACGTAAAAGATTGTGTACCAAAGATGAAAGACCAAGAGGTTTATTACGTCGATAAATCAAATAAAGATACTTTGATGCAAATGCAAAAATTAGAAGAGTACGATGGTTTTTTTTATGATTTATTTTACAATAGTAAAATTAAAGATCTTGCTGCAAATGCTCTAGGAGAAGATGTGAGTCCTCGAGCGATGGAATATTTTAATAAGCCTCCAGGAAAAAGTAATCCGACACCTCCACATCAAGATGGATATTATTTTAATTTACATAATGATAAAGCTGTAACTGGTTGGTTGGCTTTAGAGGATGTTGATGATGAAAATGGATGCATTCATTATGTTAAAGGATCTCATAAAAAAGATTATAGACCTCACGGAAAATCAGAAATTTTAGGCTTCTCTCAAGGTGTGACCGATTTTGGTACAGAAGAAGATAAAATAAATACAGTTAAGTTTGAAGGAAAGGCTGGCATGTTTTTAATGCATGATGCAAAGATTATACATTTTGCAAGTTCAAATAAATCATCTGTGCGCTCCAGAAGAGCATTTGGTTTTGTGTATCATGGTGTCTCAGCAAAGCATGATGTAGAAAAAGGAAAAGCTTATCAAAAAAAATTACATGATGAGCTGAAAGAAAAAAAAATAATTTAATTTATGAAAAATAGAAAAGTTTATATTTCGGGAGATTTAGTAACTGACAATGAAGCTAAGATATCTATTTATGACAGTGCCGTTTTATTGGGTGATACTGTTACAGAGTCAACACGTACATTTAATTATAAACCTTTTAAATTGATTGAGCATGTTGACCGATTATATAAATCTTTAAAATTGACTCGTATTGATCCAGGAATGACGAAAGATGAAATGATTGAAGTCAGTGAAAATTTACTTGAAGTAAATAAAGAAACATATGGTGATAATGAAGATTGTTGGTTAGTTCACAATATATCAAGAGGATTATCAATCACAGGAGGTAATCCAACATTGCAAGTGAGTAAGGCAACGATAATGATTTACACACAACCAATGATTTTACTTCCTTGGGCTAAATTTTATAAGGAAGGTTGTCATGCTGTTACCCCTTCAAGTAGAGTAATACCATCACAGTCTCTTGATCCACGGCTTAAAAATAGAAGTCGATTGTTTTATACGCTTGGAGAAATGGAAGCTAAACTCGTTGACCCTGATGCACAAAGTATAATGCTTGATATTTATGGAAATGTTGCTGAAAATAAGGGGGGCAATATATTTATGGTCAGAGATGGTAAATTAATTACACCAACTACAGCTAATTGTTTAGAAGGTTTAACGCGTGCCACAACAATTGAAGTTGCAAAGTCATTAGACATTGAGGTGATTGAAGCAGTTATTCAACCTTACGATTTATCAACTGCTGATGAGTTATTTATGACAAGCACTCCTTATTCTATAATGCCAGCTACTAAATATAACGGTTTAACAATAGCTGATGGTAAAGTAGGTCCAATCACAAAAAAATTGCTTCAAGGTTGGAGTGATAGAGTAGGATTAGATATAGTGAAACAAGCAGAAGAACAGTTGCATAAGCATTAACTCAATGAGTATTTTACAAAGACCTGAGGGAATTTGGGGAGCAATTTTATTACCAGTAAAAAATGGTAAAATTGATTGGGTTGCTTTTGAAGAGCAGGTCAATATTTTATGTGACTCTGATGTGCATGGCGTCTATACCAACGGTACAGCAGCAGAATGTCATAATCAAACTGAAGAAGAGTTTGATAAATTATCAAATATAGTTTCATCGATAGCTTTAAAAAAAAATAAAAAATTTCAATTAGGTTTAAGTCATACAAATCCTCGTATTTGTCGTGAGAGAGCAATAAGATTAACCTCGCTAAAACCTAATGGTTTTCAAATTACGCTTCCTGATTGGTGGCCACCTACTTATCAAGAGTCTTTAAATTTTATTATGGGAATACAAGAAGTGGTGGAGGATATATATCTTATTTTATACAATCCCCCGCACGCAAAAGTATTGCTTAGTCTGGAAGAAATTTCACAGTTAAATGATAAAGCACCAAATCTTATAGGAATAAAATGTGCAGGAGGAGATGAGGATTGGTACAAGAATAGAAGGACTTTATTAAAAAATTTTTCAGTTTTTGTCCCTGGACATAGTGTTGTTTTTGGTAAACCACTTGGCGCCAATGGCTCATACTCAAATGTTGCCTGCTTTAGTCCAAATGGAGCAGTAATGATTTGGGATTTAATTAATAAGGATTATGAAAAAGCCAAACAAATTGAAATGAGAGTTGTGAATTTTATGAAAACACATATTCTTCCACTTGCAACTAGATTATCCAATACGGGCTTGGATAAGTTACTTGCTTGTGTAGGAGGGTGGGGCCCAGTTTCTGAAAAAGTTTTATGGCCTTATGAAGGAGCAACATTAGATGAGGTAAAAAAAATAAGAATAATTGCTAAAAAAGAATTGCCAGAGTTAATGAATGACTAAAAATATTTTTTTATCAGGAATATATCACGAAACACATACATTTTTAAGTCAACCAACAACTTTGAATGACTTTATAATTAATATTGGTGATGATATTATCAAAGAAAATACCGGCAATGGATCACCAACTGATGGCTTCATTGAATTTGCCTCTAAGAAGAATTGGAAAATAATTCCAGGCATTCAAATGTCCGCAAGACCATCTGGAACAGTGGATCATGAAGCTGAACAATACTTTGATACAACATTTTTCGAAAAATTAGATCAACACTGCAAAAATATAGATGCAATATTTTTAATTCTTCATGGAGCAATGGTTAGTAAAAATCATGATGATTTTGAAGGCGATTTTTTAGAAAAAATTAATTATTTTTTAAAACAAAAAAAAATAATTATCCCGATAGTTGCTGTTTTAGATCTTCATGCAAATGTTTCTGATAAAATGATTGAAAATACTACGTGCGTTTATGCATATAGAAAAAATCCACACAGTGACTCAAGAGAAGCAGCGATTAAGGCTACTTCAATTCTTGATGATTTATTTGAAACTCCAAATGTAAACCAAGTTAACTATCAAACTAAATATATTTTACCCCCTACAGGTGTTGGGACGGCAAATGATCCTATGAAGTCTATTTTACAAGAAGCTAAAAAAATAGAGCAAAATGATACTAATATTTTATGCATCAATGTAATGGCTGGTTATTCTTATGCTGACATTGCAGATTGTGGATTTAGTTTAAATTGCTGTACTAAAGGAGATGTAAAAGCTGCTAAGAAGTATTTAGCATCTCTTGCCACTATTCTTGAGTCAAAAATAAATTTTGCTTACCCCAAAGAAAACACTTTAGAGGAAGCGTTAGTAAAAATTCAATCTCTACCTCCTTTATCAAAACCCATCTTACTTATAGAGCCATCTGACAATATTGGTGGAGGCACTCCTGGAGATGCTACAGATTTATTAAGTCGGTTATTACAAACTGATCATGATGGAATAGTTGCAATCATTAATGATCCTGATGCTGTGAGAGAGTGTCATCAAAATAATGTGGGAGATGAAATAGAACTCAATATTGGAGCTAAATTTGATGAATATCATGGATCTCCGATTTTATTAAAAGCCAAGATTAAAAAACTATCTGATGGTAAATTTAAATTGAAAAATAAACAGTCACACTTAGCATCGATGATGGGCATGAATATAAATATGGGGTTATCAGCTGTTATTAAAAATGAAAAATTAACACTTTTATTAACATCAATTAAAACACCACCAATGGATTTAGGGCAATTAATTTCACAAGATATTAATCCAGAAGATGCTAAGTTAATAATTATCAAAGCCGCTGTATCGCATAAGGATGCTTATGATTCTATTGCATCGCATAGTTTTTACATTGATAGCCAGGGATTGTGCACGAGTAATCTTAATAGACTACCTTTCAAAAAAATTGGTGCTAAGATTATTGCTATAGATTAATTAAGTCTTTTAAAGCCATTGTGTGCAATAGGACCTTCTAACAAATCCATTACATCACGTCCTTCTTCACATTCTTTGATTGTTTGAAAGATAGGTTTTAAATTCTCTAGATACTCATTTATAATTGATGGCGTGTGTTCAGTACAAACATAAACTGCTGTTGCAGCAAGATAACCTTTTTTAAGCATTTCTTGAGTAATTAAAGTTTTGTACGCGAGGGCATTCTTACTTTTAAAACTAAAAGTAGTGAGTGCAGCTAAACCACTTATTGATATAGGTAGCTCAAATTCTTGAGACAAAGATATCCATTCTTTATTTATTTTTTCACCCATAGTCGTTATTTTTTCCCAAGATTTTTCTTTATCCATCACTTTTAATGTAGCAAGAGCAGCACTTGATCCAATTCTCTCTGTCCAAAAGGTACTGCTAATAAAAGATTTTTCTGCAGCTTTCATGACATCTCTTTTTCCTAACACAGCAGTAACAGCATATCCGTTTCCAAGAGCTTTACCAAACATAGCTACATCAGGTTCGACCCCATACAGTTTATGCAGTCCCCCAAAATTTTTTCTGAAACCAGAAGTACATTCATCAAACACCAATACAATGTTATTATCATCAGCTAATTTTCTTACCTGTTGTAAAAAATTATTTTCAGGCTCTTTGTTACGAAAGACCTCCATTTTAATTACACCGATATTTTTTGTTTTAACAAGCTCTTCAAGTTTCGCAAAATTATTATATTCAAATGGATGAACACTGTCTTTTAAATTTTGAGGTACGCCATGAGGGTCCAATCCTGGAAGTAAATGACCATCAAGCCCTTTAGAATCAGATAAATTTGATGCCAAATACCAATCATGCCAACCGTGATAACCACAAAAAGCAACATTATCTTTACCAGATGCAGCTCTTGCTAATCGGATGGCTACTGAATTTGCTTCGCCCCCTGATCTTGCAAACCGCGCCATATCTGCCCAAGGGTGCAACTCGACAAGTTTTTCTGTCAGCTCTACTTCTTCAGGAGCATTTAAAGTAGACATGTTCCCATTACTAATAGTTTCTATTACAGCCTCATCAATTTCAGCATTATTGTATCCAAGAGAATTTGTTCCAGGCATCATTAGGGTATCAATATATTTATTTCCGTCTAGGTCCCAAACTTCACAACCCTTCGTTTTAGAAAAATATGAAGGCCAATGTTCAGGTAAGAACATTTCAGGTCTTTTGGATAGGAGCATATTTCCACCAGCAACAATTTTTTTGGCTTTAGAATATAATTTTTGACCCTTACTCATTATTATAATCCCTCTAAAAATTTAATACCCGATAAATCATTTTCTTTACTTAATATCTTCAAATCTTTTTTTATTTCATTCTCTACGTCTGTATCGGTAATACTTACAAAAGGTCTTCTAACATAACCAGAGTCAATGCCTAACCAGTTCATGCCCATTTTGATAAAAGGATACCCTGATTTTTCTAAAGCATATACGATGATAATATTGATTTTTTCCTGGATTTTTTTTGCTTCATTAATATCCCCCTTTTGTAATTGATTAAAAAGGCTAACGAACATTTCTGGCATTAGATTATAAAATGATCCTATCATTCCATCTGCTCCTGAAATAATTCCTGATAAAGCCATCTCATCCATTCCTGAGTAGATTTTAAAGTCATTACTTATTTCTTTTTTAATTTTACTAAAATTAAAGTGTGTCGGTGCTGTATACTTTACACCTTTTATATTCTTAATAGATGCTAATTTTTTTAACGTATCTAAATCCATTAAGTTTGCTTGGCTGATATTATAAACTATTATCGGTAAATTTGATGAGTTTGAAATATCATTATAATAATTATAAATTTCATTATTGGAGAAACCATAATAGAAAGGGGGTAGGGCTGATAAAGCATTAACACCACTTTTTTCTGCATGCTGACCAAGCTCAATTGTAATCTTAGTGCCAATAGATCCAATATGCGCAATGACCGGCACTCTGCCATTAACTTCTTCAACAATAATATCGATGACTTCCTTCTTTTCACCTGGTGACATTAAAAAAGTCTCACCTGTGCTACCTGTAATGTAGAGACCATGAACATTTTGAGAGACTAAATAGTTTACGGTTTTTCTAATTCCTTCTTTGTTTATATTTTCATCTTTATTAAAAGATGTAATCATTGCAGGCATAACACCATTCAAATCTTCAGCTAAAAATTTTTTCATTTATGATATTTCTGGTAAATTAATTAAGTGACATGATGCATAATGCTCATTTCCGTCTGTGGTATATTTTTTTAATTCAGGAACCTTAGTTTTACATATATCTTGCGCTTTAGGACAACGCGGATGAAAAGGACAGCCTGAGGGTGGGTTAACAGGACTAGGGACATCGCCTTCTAAAACAATTCTCTTCGTTTTTTTATCTAGATCTGCCACCGGTATTGCTGAAATAAGAGCTTCCGAATAGGGGTGAAGGGTGTTTTTATATAAATCTTCTGACTTGCAGAGCTCAACAATTCTCCCCAAGTACATTACCGCGATTCTATCACATAAATATTCTGTTACACTTAAGTCATGCGTAATAAATAAATATGTTAAATTTCTCTCTTTTCGTAATTTCATTAAAAGTTGCAATACTTGTGCTTGAATAGAAACATCAAGTGCACTTACCGCTTCATCACAAACAATAATTTCAGGATCAATACATAATGCTCTGGCAATACCAATTCTTTGTCGTTGACCTCCAGAAAATTCATGTGGGTAGCGATCCATATATTCAGGACGCATATTTACTGCCTCTAATAAATCGCCAATAATTTTTCTTCTTTCACTTCTTTTACTTACACCATATTTTTTAAGAGGCTCTTCTAAGGATCCAAAAATGGTGAAAGAAGGATTTAATGATGAGTGTGGGTCTTGAAAAACAATTTGTAATTTTTTTCTAAACGGATCCATCTCTTTTTTTGATAAAGAAGTAAGTTCAGTAGTATTATTTTCAGTTGAATTATAAGTAACACTCCCTGCTGTTGGCTCCACTAATCTTAAGATGGCTTTACCTAAAGTAGTTTTACCACAACCACTCTCACCAGCTAATCCTAACACCTCGCCCCGGTAGATATCAATGTCTACACCATCTACTGCCTTTACATGAGCAACAGTGCGCTTGAAAACCCCTGCTTTAACAGGAAAGTGAACCTCTACACCTTTTAGTGTAAGCGCTATGTCTTTATTGATACTCAATACTGAAAAATCTCCTTATATTTATGGCATCTAATTTCATGAGTTTCACTGATATTAGAAATTTCTGGCATTATATCACAGCTCTCCGTTCTCCAATTACATCTTGGCGCAAACTGACACCCAATAGGTCTATCATATGGGTCAGGTGTAGATCCTTTTATTGGTTTGATATCTTGATCTCTTCCTCTGCCAAGAACGGGAACTGAATCGAGTAATGCTTTTGTATAAGGGTGGGTAGGTCTTCGCAGAACATCATCAGCAGTACCCGACTCAACAATATTTCCCATATACATAACAGCAACATTATCTGCTAATTCTGCAACAACACCCATGTCATGAGTAATAAGCATTATTGCAGTGTTGTAATTTTTTTTGAGATTATCCATTAGTTCAAAAATCTGAGCTTGAATAGTAACATCAAGTGCTGTTGTAGGTTCATCAGCTATTAATATTTTTGGATTACAGGCCATTGCCATTGCAATCATTGCTCGTTGACGCATACCTCCCGAATAACTATGTGGATATTCATCAACTCTTTGTTCAGGAAGCGGAATACCCATATCATCTAAAAGTCTAATTGTTTTTTCTCGTATTTCCTTTTTACTCAATGTGGTGTGATATTTTAAATTTTCAGCAATTTGAAAACCAACAGTATAGACAGGGTTAAGTGCTGTCATAGGGTCTTGAAAAATCATTGCAATATCAGAACCACGAATTTCTCTCATTTCTTTTCCGTTACGTTCAAGTTTCTCGATATTAATTTTTTCATTGTCTTTGTGAAAAATAATCTCCCCTTCTTCTATTCGAGAAAGAGTAGGAAGGAGTTGCATTATTGTTGAGGCAGTTACACTTTTACCACAACCACTTTCACCAACGACACATAATGTTTTGCCTTTTTCTATATCAAACGACACCCCATTAACTGCTTTATTGCATCTGTTATTAGTATAGAAATATGTCTTTAGATCTTTAACTGAAAGAGCAATATTTTTATTGTGTCTCATCTTAACCTTGTTGTGATGGATCAGTAGAATCTCTCAGACCATCTCCTATAAAATTAACAGCTAATACAAATACCGAAATAACAATTCCAACTGGCGCCCACATCCACCAATAATTTTGAAGCACAACAATATCTGTTGCGACATTTAAAATATTACCCCAAGTAGGAACATTAAGAGGCACTCCTAAGCCTAAAAAGCTTAAACCTGCTTCAGTTAAAATAAACATTGCTGTTGATAATGTTATCATTACCATTATTGGCCCAAGAGCGTTTGGTAACATATGTTTATAACAAATCGTAAAAGTAGAAATGCCAAAACTCTCTAAGGCTTGAACATATTCTTCTTCTCTTAAAGACAACATTCTGGCTCGAGATAGTCGGTACATACCTCCCCAGCCAGTTAAAATAAATATTACAAATAAGTTTGTTAAACTTTGACCAGTAATGGAAACTAATAATAAAACTAAAATAATTTGAGGAAAAGACATAAAAATTTCAGATATTCTTAATGCGATTACATCAACCCATCCACCTTTGTAACCTCCATAACATCCTATTGCTAATCCTATCAATGCAGCCATTAGCGAACTTCCCAAACCAACAAATATAGAGACTCTACCACCGTACAATACTCTTGAAAAAACATCTCTTCCAGTATTATCAGTTCCAAACCAGTGGTCTAGAGAAGGAGATTGTCTCATTGATCTTAAATCAGTCCTTATTGGATCATAGGAGGTCAGTAGGGGCGCAAAAATAGTTGCAAGTATTATTATAGAAAATATTATTAAACCTAAGACAGCTAATTTATTATTTAGGAACTTACTAATTAATCTATTTTGATCTTTAGAAACCAATTTATTATTTTCTTCAAGAAATCTTAATTTATCAAATTTTTTATCTAATGAAGTTTTTTTCATTTTATTCTTTTCCTAATCTAACTCGAGGATCAATTAAAGCGGTTAACAAATCTATTAGTAAACTTGCTGTTAAAACAACAAAAACGTACATCAGTGATATCATCATTACCAAAGGATAATCTGAGGCCCGAACAGATCTTATGAACATATTACCAATTCCAGGCCATTGAAATACTTGTTCTATGATAGTTGAACCACCTATTAATAAAGGTAATCTGAAACCTATTAAAACTACAACAGGAGTAAGGGCGACTCTAAATCCATGTAAGATATTGATTCTCCATTCCGGTAATCCTTTTGATCGAGCTGTTTTAATGAATTCACGAGACAGTACATCAAGCATTGATGACCGAGAATAGCGCATTGCGCCTGCTGTTAAAGCTAAAGCTAAAACCATAGACGGCATGATAATATTTGGAATTCGATCAAGTAAAGTTTCATAGTGAGGGAGCAGTCTACCTCCAACTGGTAACCATTGAAAGTGCATCCCAAATATTAATATAGCTACTAAAGCAAAGAAAAATTCAGGTATGGATACGCCAGCCATACCAGCAACAGTAAGTCCACTATCTGTAGCAGATCCTTTTTTTAAGGCACTTAAAATACCTAAAGAACATCCTAAGATGGTAGAAATAATTAATGCTACAATAGAAAGCTCTAGAGTAGCAGGGATTGTTTTAACCATAATATCTTTTATCGCTACGCCGCCTGCCATAGAATAACCAAAGTCACCTTTTAAGCAGCTAGTAAGCCATATCCAATATCTCTCTAAAAAAGTGGCGTTTAATCCATAAGCTTCTCTCATCGCTTCTAATTTTTCGGGTGTGATAGTTGCGGCGAGTTCAGGACTGATCATATGAGAAACAGCATCCCCTGGTGTTAAGTCGAGTCCAAAATATACTAAGAAACTAATCACGAAAATCATAGGAATAAAAATGATTAATCGTTGAATAAAATACGTTGCCACTGATGTTTCTAAATTTGTATGTAATTATAAGTACTGAGGCTTATGCCTCAGTACTTTTAAGAATTGTCGTATTATGGTTTTGGATATTGCATAATCCAAAGCATACGAGTGTAAGGTATATCAACAGCCTTAGTCATCATATTTGACATTGCATTAAGCGCGCCAACGTCAGCTACGTTTTTAGTAAAACCATAATCCATTTTACCTGCCGCAGCATTTTTGATTAAGTTTCCATCTCCATCATAACTTGGGTAAGCTAGAACGTCAAAGTTTGCAACTCCACCATGATAATCTTCATTAGGAACAAATTTTGCAAAATCATTCATTTTAACTTCTTCAAGTTTAAATGCACCAGATCCAATCGGGAACTGCCAGAATGGATGCTGTTGTAGTTGTGCTGGATCAATACCTGCTAATTGACTTTCAGGAAGAATAGCAAACTGAGTAAATGTAGTTAATACATTTGGATCAAGTTTTGCAAATTCTATTGAAATTTCTCTATTAGCAATATTGTATTTAATACCAGATACATCATCAGTAGAACCGTTAGCAAAAGCTTCAGCTCCTACAATTGATGAAACAGTATTTCCAACAAGTGCATGCATTTGAGGTGACTTCATTGCAAGTCTAAGACTGAATGCAACATCCTTAACAGTTAAGTCAGTACCATCATGCCATTTTAGACCTGGTTTAAGTTTGAAACTTAAGTTTAGGCCATCAGCTGACATTTCATAGCTTTCTGCCATTGAAACACCAATATCTGTTCCGATTGCTCCACCAGATACAAGTAATCTGTCGAATACAATTTTATTATGAATCCATAAACCTAAGTTATACCAAGGTTGTTCAAAGAATTCAGTTGGTCCAGTATTTGTTTGCATAGTGCCAGTATTAACTTTCCAATTAGTTATATCCCAATTGTAATTGTACTGAGCGTTACCGTAAGCACCACCGTTTCTGTCAACATTGTCACTCTCATAAATAAATAATTTTTGATAGTATAATGGACAAATGTTTACTTCATTCATTTGATACTCTTGAATTTCAAAGAAGTAAGGCTTTAAAACTTCAGGATCAGCACTTGAATTAATTTTTTCAATCATAGCATCCATTTTTGGATTGCCAGGAGTTTGAGGGTTTAGGCCAGTTTTAAAAGTATTATAATACTCTTGCATAACCATTGCACCTCTTGCACCATAACCTAGATCGTAATCTACGGCAGCAGGTCCATTCACTCCATCTTCAGGAACTGAATTTAATTGTGCACCAACATCTCCTTGAAGAAGTCGGTAAGTCATTTTTACGCCAACGTCAGCAAACATTCCTTGGATTGCAGCCATAAGATCCGAAGTAAGTTGATCTCCATAATAGAAAACCGTATCTAAAACACGATCATTATCCCAATTAGCTTCAGCTAAAAGAGCCTTAGCTTTTTCTGGGTTGTAGCTGTAATCAGGTAAGTTAGGAGACTTCATAGGGCCATTTGGCAGAAGACTATCTGCAACAATTATTTGATCTTCAAATAATGTTGATTTGATAAGCTCCATATCAATTGCCATACAAAGCGCTTGTCTAACTCTTGGGTCTGATAATTGGTTACTATTAGTAGCTTGAGCTGATACTGTTGATACAAATAACAGTTGAGCTAAAACTAAAGAAATAACCGCAATAAGTTTTTTCATATTTCCTCCAGTTAATTTAAGTAAATTACTATAAACATAAACTAGTCATAGAGACAAGCCTATATTGAAAACATAACAACTAAAATGGAGTTTTTATTGATTTTCTATATTTAATTTCATCTTTTATATGTAAAAAAAGTTACATTATTATTAGTTTGAAGTTTTTTTAAATCTTTCCAGCATTTTTCGATGAAGCTCGTCTGAACCATCATGGTAGGTTCCAAACCACTGATCGAAGGGAATCATCAAGTTTCCATAATTTACTTCAAAATATTTGTGGTGAAGATAATGATTATAATTGCTGAGATCAATCGCATGTTTATCATTTAAAAGCATTTGCTTAAAACCAATATGGCCATTAGCTGAACCAAGTCCCGCATGAAACAAATGGTAAATGGCATGAAGTGGATGAGAAAGTATAATCCAATGAATTATGACTCCAGAGAAATATAGTAGATGTTCGACAGGATGCATGGAAAGACTCGACCATGGACCAGGATTTATATTTCTATGATGAACGGAGTGAGCAATTTTATACATAAATTTAAAATGTAAAAAACGATGTACTAAATAAAAGTGTGCATCTCTAAATGCTGGAATTAATAAAAGTATTAAAAAGAAATAAACTGGTGACTCACCGAATTCAATAAAAGGTATTCTTCCAGATGCATAAAGCCATAATGATATTACTTCATAAGCCGTCCAAATTGGAACACCCCAAAATAAACTCCAAAACAAATTATCAAAAATTTGTTTATTAAAAGTAAATAATTTTTGAATTTTTTCAGGCCAGTTTGGATTAAACTTAAATTTAATTCCTTGAGATTTACTAATATAAAGAGGAATATGAATGAGACTAAAAAAAATTGTTCCCATTACATAGTTTCTAAGAAGTATTTCTGAAATCCAACCAACAGATAATATTTTCATTTCTGACATTGGTGGGGTAAAAAAATAATAGGCTATAAATGCAATGAAGAGATAAAAAAGGTTCCAAGAAAAAATATAAGAAAAAATAAACCAATTTATTATTTTTTTTAGATTAATTGGCAAAACCCATAATGGATTTTTATCAGCAGCTTCTTTTGGAACAAAATGTCCTCTTTTATCCCTAAATCCAAATTTACTTTCTTCAATCATTATTAATAATTTTTGTTAGAGTTTTATATGAATATAGTAATAAAAACCTAGATAATCAAATATATTATTTAACAATAAATTTCTTGTTAAAAAGATTAATTTTGATAGTTAGGCTTAAGTTATTGGGGCGTCGCCAAGCGGTAAGGCATCGGTTTTTGGAGTCGACATTCGCAGGTTCGAATCCTGCCGCCCCAGCCAAAAATTCCAACACAATTTTCCTTTTATCGATTTTGGCTACACATAGGCCACACTTGTGAGTGTTTTTTTGATCTACATTTCACATTGTTGGTGGTAAGATAATCTGAAGGTTATTTTTGAAAGTATTTTCTATATTGCGGTTTAGTAGCGTTATATAAAATTATTGATGAAAGTATAAAAAAAGGTACTAAAAAATATTCTGAAGGATCATTAATATCATTAACATAAAGGCATAGACCACCTAGAACACCTAAGTTAAACAAAGAAACACCTAAGAATTGTATTGGATGCAACTTTTCTGAACCAAAAAGTAAATATCGAAAACTAAAATAAACAAAAGTGGTAAAAGTTGATAAACGTAAAGCTTGTAAACGATGTTCAGGCACATAAGTGCCTTCTGTCATGATAAAAGGGAAGGTAAATGAAAAACCATAAAAATAAGCAACCACAGTAATTGCAACGTGGAGTGAAAGAAAAAGAATTAAAAATTTACTTAAAAAACGCATATATCCTTATAGGTAACGACCTCAAAAACTATTTGATAACTCATAGACCTGGATCATTTGGATTAAGATATTCTAAATGTGAATCATTAAAAATTTTATTGAGTCTCTTGAAAGATGCAAATAAATATTTTCTATAATCTGAAAATTTTTTCCTCGCTAAAGCGGTTGGCACAATTAAATTATCATTTTTTGTTGCTGTCACTAATTTTCTTTTCATTAATCGATCAAGTATGCGTTTTACACTCGTGCGTGGAATATTAGTTTGCTGAGAAATGGCTCGGCGAGTGGTGCCATAATGTTTCAAATGTTTTACTTTTTCATAATATTGCATAATGAATCTATCCAACTCATCACCTGTAATGTTTGGATTGGGAAATGTACTTTTAATAAATTTGTTATCAGATTTATTAGCCGTGCTATCTCTTATTTCTGAAGACAATTTTTTTGAGAAACGCAGCAGAATGAACAAAAACACCGTGTAATCTTCTCGTGAATAAAAATTTTCTTTTAAAAATTTTTGCTCAACTAATCTCTCTTCACCTACTTCCATTATCCAATCATAATATAAGCTATACTTTCCACTCATTTTTAAATAATATTTTTATTCATTATAATTAATTTATCTGTATTTTTTCAATAAATCAGGAATATTATCTAATTTAAGAAATTCCGCATAATATTTAGCAAAATAATAATTGTATGGTTTTGGTAAAAAGTCAATTTTATCCTTTTCAAGTGATTCAATAACGTTTGATGGATAGCAAAGTTTCTCCACTACTTCGGAGATAAGAATTTTTTTGTCAAGCCGTGTCTGTTTAAAAATATTAACCATTATGACTATACAAGTGATTCACTGTGACACGCAAGGAGGACGGAGAGGATGCCACAGTGAAACATGGGGGGGTAAAAAAACATTCGTAAAATATATATAATTTATAAAAATGGTGAACTATGGACATGTCCACAATGGTCATGCATACGCCACACTTAACAATCTCCTTGGTTGGTGCTAGGATAATAAAATGAAAAAAATAATGGTCACACTATGGCCACACTCACACACTCATTTTTTAAATTTGTAGAAAAATAAACCTAAGTATTCCGCCATTGGGCATGGCCATTTTGGTACTGCATCGGTTTTTGGAGTCGACATTCGCAGGTTCGAATCCTGCCGCCCCAGCCATTTTAATTAAACAATTTACTATTCAATATTCTCCAATATATGTTTAATGCAGGTTGATAAAATTTATCATTGTAAATTTCAAACTCATAAATGCCCCAAATATTTTTTTTAAGCACCCAACCATTAGTGTTCTGATGACTTACTTTGCACCAATACAAAATACAGTTTTTAAGATCTAAAATATTATTTTTTTTGATTGCTCCTATGATACTTCCATTAGGTCTGTTGTAAAGATCAATATCATTGTTATTTTTATAACCTGTAAGAACAAATCTATCTCCTTGAATTAAGCTTTTATGTAACCAACCTTTTATTCCTTTATGATCTTTTATTTTTCTCCATGCATCAAATTCATCAATTATTTCTATTGGTAAGTTCTTAGTCACATATGTGAGTTCAATAGGGTAGTTTGTACTCGGTCCCACTCGCAAGTTAACTTCATTTGATTTAAGAGAAACAAACCTAGGTATTTCAAGTCCTGTAACTGATCCAGTTTTTGCGAACAAATTGAAACTAATTAAGAAAAATAAAATTAAAGGTATTATTTTCATTCTAATATATACCTTATAACATTATAGCCACTGCGTGTTATTAGTTATTACGAGTATTAGCTAAAAATATTTTGCCGTAGGTCGAATGAATAGAGTAATAGATTAGGGTTATTATACAAACTTAATTGTAATTCAGTTATATCTTTTAAAGAATTTTTTTAAAAGTTACTAATATGAACATTTAGTTTATCAACTAATCCTTCATAATTTTGACCCATCACATCAGGTGTTAAGCTATTAATAGAGACAGGTTCTGAAGGTTTAATAGATAAAACAATCTTATTACTTCCATTAATAAAGTTTGAGGTAGCGTCTATAAACTGTTTTACCAGACTCTGATCAATTCCAAATGTATTAGAATAAATATCCATTGATTGAATTACAAAATCTTTAAGTTGCTCAGCTGTCATTCCTTGTTCTTTTGCTGCATAATTTATGAATTTATCTCTAAAAGAACTATCTACTAAAGATATATTAAGCTTTTTTAATTTTGGCTCTGTCATAAGGTATGTCAGTAATGGCGCTCCTTGCAATGTTAGGATATTTGTATCTAGATCTATTAATTTAGTTGAAATAGCTAATGATGCAGCATCAGTTATACCTAAATCTAAATTAAACAGAATATCATTAGCTTCAGTGTTCCATTTCCAGCCTGTTTTGAAATCAAACTTAATTTTTTCATATCCTAATTCATCAATTAAACCATCTAAGGGCGCTAATCCTCCACTTATTTCACGCACTTGATTATAATTAAAATCAGCTCCTTTAATCTCAAAATTAAAACTAGTTGGAACCTTGATATTGTTGTTAGCGCCAAAGTAATCAAATTTTATATTATTAATTTTTGCACTATCTAAAATAAATACATCTTCATTATTTATTTTTGCTGAAAAGTTTTTAATCTCTAGATTATCCAATGATACAAATGAATTGAATATTTCTGAGTAATCTCCATTTAAAAGCAATTCTTGAGATTCTGGAGAACCAAGCAGGTCGTAGGTAAAATTATTATCTAAAGCAAAGTTACTTATTTTAAAATTTTCTAAATGAAATTCATTGAACTCTTCTTGTAACTTGTAATCTTTAAATTCAATTTTTTTAAATGAGAATTCATTCCAATTAGTAATTTCAAAATATTTAAGTGAGGCTGGCTCCGGCTCTGATAATGTAGAATTTTTAAAATAAATTTTATCAAATTTAGCACTTAAAATGAGACTTAAAACCTCATGTTCTTCTCCTCTACCTATACTTGTACTTAAGATATTTTTAATTTTACCAAAATTTTCAAAATCAAGATTTTTTATTCCTACCTCTTCTATCCTTAGCTCAGCATAACCCATTAAATCGTAAATGTTTAAACCACTAAATTTAATATCATCAGCAATTTTTCCTAAATACTTAAGTTCTGGTATTTCAAAATTTGAATTTGATACATCTGAAAATAATTTATATTTTTCATTTAGTTGAAACCACTCATTTAAGTATTTTTTATTTATTTTAGTAATTTTTAATTCATCTAATTTTATAGACTCATCCCCAATTCCAGAAATTGAAATCACGTTGTCCATGTTAGAAAAAGCTATATTTTCAAATGGCACTTCTAGAAAGTAAAGTAGTTTTACGATTTGCTTTTGATAATCATTTTTTGCGTTGTATTTATTAAATATTTCCTCAAACTCCTTATTTTGTTCTTCAGCTAGTTTTTTTCTTTCATTTTCAATCTCTTCAGCTTTTTTTAGTTTTTTTGGTTCAATAATTTTTTTTAAAATGAATTCTTTAGATTTTTCAGTCGTATCTGTAATTTCTCTAATATCTTCATTTTTAATGGATTCATCTATTATTTTAATTTGATCTAAAATTAATGGCGCTAAATCAGTAGTTAAATTTTCTTGTAAATAAATTTTTAATTCATCTTTGGTTTCATTTAAAAAAACAATAGCCCCATCTACTTCTGCCTTTAATTTAATAAGATCATTAATGTTTTTGCTAGCATTTATGAGCTCATCATAACCATTCAGTTCTTTTAAAGTAATTTCCGCAATTTTAATTGCATCTGTCCATTTTTGTAAATTGACTGATTGCGTATTATTGACCATTATTAATTTCAACTCATTAATACTTGTTTCTAATCCCAAGATGGCTTGATTTATTGTATTTAATCTTTCAGTCTGATTTTTTTGAAAAATCTCTTTGTTATATTTTAGATAAAGTTCACTCGTTTCACTTACATAATCTCTAAATTCTTTTAATTTTGTCTCATTGGTAAAATTCAAATTTCCATCCAGTATTGATCTAGTGGCAATGAAATATTCCGATATTGTGATGATATCAAATTCATTTGGATATTGTTTAACAAAGCTCTCAAGATTAGTTAAAAAGTTTTGTGCTTTTTCTAAATCTGTTTCCTGTGTAAGTATAGATAATTTTTTATTAATTTCTTCTTGAGCTAATCTTTCTGCTTCTTGTTGTTCTTTTAATTTTTTTTCATTTGCTATTCTTTCTTCTTCAATTTTTCTTTCTTCAGCTTGTCTTTTCTCCTCAGCAAGTTGCTGTTCTTGTAATTTTTGATTTTCAGTTGTTTCTATGATTTGAATTAATTCTTCTTCTTTTTGCTTATATATTTCTATTTCTTTTTTTAATTCTAAATTTAAATTTTCTAGAGATACAATTTCTTTGCTTTGATTATCTAAAGAGGTATTTAGAGAAATTTCTGAGTCTTTTAAAGATGATAACTGTTTTTCTAAACTTGTATTATCTGACTTAGAACTTTCTAATTTTATTTTAACATCATCAATTTGTTTTAATATTTTTTCATATTTAAGTTCAAACTCAGTATTGTTTTTAGTTGCAATTACTTCATCATTTAATTCTTTAATTTTTTTACCACTAATTTTGTTTTCATCCTTAAGAGAGGTAATTTCATTTTTTAACAATGTAATTTCTTTTTCATATTTCTTGGTAAGGTTTTGAATTTCTTCTTCATTTTTTTGTAATTGACTTACATCAACATCTTGGTTGGTATTTGAATCCTGTTTCTTCAATTCATACTTTAAATTATCTATTCGATTTTTTAACAATATAATTTCTCTGTCTTGATTGGTATTTGCTTGATTGTTTTCTTTATCTTTTTCTCTTTTATTTAAATTATCTATTCGATTTTTTAGTCCTGAAATAACTCTAGTGTAGGAATCTAACCGAATAGCTTCATTTGCTTTTACTTTATTAAGTAGTGTTATCGTGCAATCTCTTTTATCTTGCCCAGAACCCTCATATCCGCCAACACCATCTTCTAAATGTTTTAACATGGGCTTATCCCCTTTGGATATGAATTGAAGTTTCCATGGTTTTTTTCTATTATCTTCTAACCATCTTCCTTCTCCTTCTATAAGAAGAGATTTTTTTGTTCTTGACCCATTAAAGGTATGTTGTCCGATTTCCCCTAGTCTATCCCCAGATTCATACCACCATCTACTTCCATGAAAAGTATGATCAGTTGTAAAACCAAAAAAATTATCACTCCATGAACTCCTACCAGCATTATTTCCACTACATTCAATTTTCATTGCTAAGAGTAAGGGGTTTTCTTTAGCAGCAAAAGCTGCATTTCCTGATAAAAGAATTCCAATAGAAATGATTAGTGATAATATTTTAAAAATTAGTTTCATTAAAAATTAGTAATTATTAAGTTCTTTAATATAAAATACATTAAACTTAAAAAAAATAAGAAAAAACAACAAATAAAATGATTATTTATTCATTAACTGGGATAAGTCTAATCTGTGGCCCTTTTCCGACTAATTCTATTTCAACTTTTCCAGATAGATTATTTTGGGATAAATTTAAATCCCACCAAATGACAACATTTTCACCTCTTAATTCATTAAGAACTAATTTAGATTTCCCTTTTAAGGTTGTTTGATTGGTTAATTTTATTTTTATATTTTTAAATGATTTTATTATTTTTTTAGTAAAAAGATTATTTGATTTTTCTTCAAAAAGTATTTCCTTAACCTGATCTTCCTCTATGACAAATGTCAAGTTTTCAATATTATTCACTTTAGCATTAAGAGATGATGGAACTCTATTGTTCACCTCAATAATTTTAAATTTTAAAGATAATTTATTGTCTGTAAAATCAGTCATAATGTTATCAGAATTATTATTTAAAACTGCTTTTCCTTTAGTCTCTAACTCCAGTAAGACCATTCCAGGCATTTCACTTCCATTATAAATTATTTGAATTTTTCCATTAATTAGATTTTTATCAATTTGACCATCAAACCTATATTTAAGAGGTGCTGATGGGTCTTTTGGATCAGTAATATTGGATTTAATATAAAATTTTCCATTATCTAAAATGGTCAACTTTGGCTTTCTAAACTTTAGTACATCCTCATTATTTTCAGAAATATTTATTTTTTTTATTTTATTGTTTTCAAATATTATTTTGTTGTCAAATAGTTGGCCATATTTCATGTCTGTTATGTACTTACTTAGTTTTGTAACTTCTGTTTGAAACAAAAATTCACCATCAAATATATTATTACTATTTTCATTTAAATTAATAGTTTCATTTTCTTTATTATTAGAATTAGAAGAGCTTCCAGATACCAAAGAATTTTCAATAACAACTAAATAATCGTCTAATTCTATTGCATTATTCAAGAAAAGATCTTTTGAAATTTTAAAAATTTCTGATGAAATTTCAAACTCATCAATTGTTTCATTAAATTGTTCTAATGTGACATCATTATTTTTAAGCGCTTTTTTGAGCTCATTAAATTCTTCAAAAGATAAATCTTTTGAGAACAAACTTGTGTTCAAAAATATTAAAATAAAGAAAACATTAAAAGATTTTATATTCATTATATGGTTACTAAAAGTTCAAAATACAATTTTCCATCATAACACTAAGTTAAAACATTGTTTAGTTTAATTAGGAGTAAAACAACCTATAATATGTTAAAATGAATAAATGGTGGTACCATGGTGGTACCATGAATATTGTATATTCATAGATAACTTGATAAAGGGTTGAAAAATAAGAAGCGCCCGTAGCTCAATTGGATAGAGCGCCAGACTACGGATCTGGAGGTTAGGAGTTCGACTCTTCTCGGGCGCGCCAAACAATCTGCCAAAAAAGTAAATGGGACAAGTTTCAAATTTTTAATTTGTCGCTTTAATGTCGCTTTTAAATTAAATTTTTAAGTAAATTATGATATTTTTTTATTATGAAAATTAAATTTATTTTTATTTTTATTTTTATTTTAATGTTTTACTCTTTTAATTTAAGTGCGCAATTAAGTAGCAAATATTCTACCTATGAAGAGATTAATTACCCTACAATTTTTGGAAATTTAGAATTCGTAAATTTACAGCGTAAAGCAGGACAGGAGGTAGTTTTTAGATTTGTAAAAAAACAACATTCTTTAGATAAATATCCTCATAAAGCAATGCTAGCAATGGCTTGGTTAGAAATTTTGTATAATGAAATGGTAAAACGTCCTGAAACTAAAAAAGATGATGATGTTGAAAATCTTTTTAATATAAGAAATCAAATGAGAAAAAGTGTAGGTTTAGATGAAAATGCTTCTGCTCAAGATTGTATTGACAGATTTATCCTTTTTTCAAAATTGCTTGGCTTTGGAAAACTTGAAATCAATGAGATAGATGAAAGTATAAGTGAAAGGCAAAAAGTTGCTAATAATCTTAAGGGCTCAATAAGCAAATTAAAGAAAAAATATAAAGAAAATATTTACGAAGAAAACTTAATTTCAGATAAACCAGCAGTTTTATCAGAGGGTGATATAAATAATGCTTCATCAGTAAATGATCAAAAAGAAACCAATCAAATTTTGAAAAAAAATCCTAAATATTTTGAACAATTATCTGATTTAAAAAAATTATATGATCTAAATTTAATAGATGAAAATGAATATAAGAATAAAAAGAAAGAAATTTTAGATGATAATTTTTAGATCTTTTATATTTTTAACTAGCGCATTTTTTCTCTCAATTTATTGTTACGCTGAAGAATATGATTTGCCAAAATTCAAAGAAGACTTCATAGAAATAAATGAAGAGTTAAAGAAAAATATTAATAATTTGCCTAAAGCGACTTCTGACTTAGAGAAAAATTTTGATGAAGCAATTAATACTTTATATCTTAGTATGAACGCTTTGAGTAATGAGAATATAAATTTTGAAGAAATAGAAATTTTTGATCAGCTAAATATTTTTGAAAGTTTGGTTGGCAATATTGCAGGTTCTTTGCCAAAAGAAATCTCTCACAATATGGATGATCTTGATATGGAACAATTCTCATCAGAAGAGCAAGAGTTGTTAACATTAACTATGTCTGATTTAAAACAGATAAAATTAGAAAAATCTGTTGAACTTTCAGAGAGTATAACAAGAATTAATCAAACTTCTTTTGAAATTGTAGCTACATTAGAAAAATTTGAAACAATTGATCAAGCTTTTGCAATTAAAGATTTTGAAAAATTTAAAAAAGATATGGCATCAGAATTAAATGTTGAAGTTGATACTTTAATGACTAGTGCGGATAAGAATATTAGTATTACTAGAAATAATAATCCTAAGACAAATATTGATTCTTCTATCAATTTTGCCGCCTCTAATGAAAGTATCCTTGAAGTTAGTCAAGTAACAGAAGAAGTTAGTCAAGTAACAGAAGAAGTTAGTCAAGTAACAGAAGAGATATCACAAGTAACAGAAGAAGTCAGTCAAGTAGCAGAAGAGGTAAGTCAAGTAGCAGAAGAAGTTAGTCAAGTAGCAGAAGAGGTAAGTCAAGTAGCAGAAAGTATAAATGAAGTTGTGAGTGAGATTACAGAAGCCACTTCAGAAATAGCAGAGGCAGCCTCAAGTATTACAGAGGAAGCATCAGCTTTAGCAAATTGGATTTCCTCTGGCAAATTTGATATGTCACTTGCAACAAACTTTGCAACTCATGTAGATTGGGATAGTTGGGAACCAGGGAAATATGATAATTATCAGTTAGAGCAGCAATCTAACGAAATTATAGAAGCTATGGCTGAAGTAAATGATGCAATAAATTGTAGTGATGGAACTTGTGTATTTGATGATTGGAAAGATGTACGAGACCTTGAAGATTATCAAAAAATTATGCAATATTGTGATAATAAACCAGAACAAAATTTGGAGACAAGTGGCTTCTCTGTATATGGAGTCCGTTACAAATGGTCAGATTGTCCATAATAGAAATATTTTAAAAAAAATGGATTGTCTCTCATTTGTCTCTTTAAAAATTTAATTTTTTTATTTAACAAATGATTTTTCCCGTAATTCCGTATATGTACTTCAATCTGGAGCTTGGGTGAGAGACTACGGATCTGGAGGTTAGGAGTTCGACTCTTCTCGGGCGCGCCAAGTACCGCTTGATTTTTTGCGATTGTGACAAGTTCAAATTTTTTCTTTTGACGCTTATATGATGCTTCCTACTTTCAGAAAGTTAGTGAAAATTCCTAATATAAGAAGAATATTAAATGCAATTCAAACAAATTAAATAATTTATCTACAATTGAGTTAATATAATTATTTATAATGATGAAAAAAAATATATTATTTTTTAATGATCATAAAAAAAATCATTAATAGATTTTTTGAAATTCAAACTGCTCATAATATTTTATATTGGTTATCAATAATTAGACGATTAATTATAAAATCAAAAAAATATAGAAGTATGATGGATGTTTTTAATAAACGTAAGTTTTTTGTTATTAAAAAATCAGAGATGTTATTTTCATTAAGAGATTTAGGTAACAGTTCAATCTCACGAGGAAAATTTTTTTTTATTAAAGAAACAGACACCATCTCATGGATAGACAGTTTTGCTCCTAAATCAAATTTTTTAGATGTTGGTGCAAACATTGGAATTTTCTCTCTATATGCTGCTAATAAAAATCATAATGTTCTTAGTATTGAGCCAGAAAGTTTAAATTTTGCTGCTTTGAATATTAATATTAATGATAATAATTTTAACTCAAATATTACTGCATTTCCTTTCTCAATTGACTGTGAAAAAAAAATAGGAAAATTGGAGTTATCTGAATTAAATTGGGGTAAATCTGGTCATAATTTTAACAAACAAAATAATGACAAAGTAAAATATAAACAAGGTAGTTACGGAATCAGTTTAGATGATTTAACAACTGAAGCTAATTTTTTGCCTGATTATGTAAAAATTGATGTTGATGGAAATGAATTTAAAGTCATTATGGGAATGGAGAACTTATTAAAAAACAGATCTATAAAAAATATTTTAATAGAGATTGATATTGGTAAAGATCAAAACAAAGAAATTATTTCTTTTTTAAGTAATTATGGATATCAAGAAATATCAAAGAAGGTTGTTGAGCAAAGTTTGCCAAATATTATAAATTATATATTTGCTCATAAATAGTCAAAATTTAAATTTTATATTATATAATTATTTCTTATTAATTAATTATATGTAATTACTTTAATGTAATCTTTGTAATAAAAACTTATTTATTATTATCTAAATAAAGATACAATTTTATATAATAGTTTTGTATCAGCATCATTTTCAGATATTAATCAAAATTGTAAAATTTTAAAGAATAGTTTTTATATAGACTACTTTAATTATTATCCAGTAACTTTGAATTATCAAATATTTCATCATTTTTTTAAAAGAGAAGACAACAATTCTATTGAGCATTTTTATACTGAAATATTTTTAAAAATTTAAAAAATAACCAAAAATCTTTTAAAAATTTTGATAATTGTTATGTTCTTGAAAGTAGCCTGCAGATAATTATTTTTCAAATCTTATCTATTTCTTGCCAAGGATTTTTTTTAATCATTAAAAAGAAATAAATTTAGTAATTCATAGAAATTTATAAAATAAATTTAGAAATTTATTAAAAACTATATGTGAAATAAGAAATGTTAAACCTCAATTTTATTATATAGATGATCAATTTTATAGATTTAATAATTCATCTATTCCTCAATTTTTTAAGATTCAAAATTCATACATCCGTGTCCCATTAACATTGGATATTTAAACGTTTTTAAGCGTGATTCTTTTTTGTCTCTTTCAATGATTCTTTTTTATTAAAGTATGTTAAATTAAATATGGAAAAAGAAAGAAGAATAGTCAGGGAAAGAAAAGAAAAAACGTGTAACGAGGATAACCTTCGAAGGCAATCTGGTGCTCGAGCATTGGACTACGGATCTGGAGGTTAGGAGTTCGACTCTTCTCGGGTGCGCCATATTCTATGCTACTTTTTAAAGTTGTTACGAATTTATAAAACTTATACGTAACGTTTCCATAAAACACTTTTATTTTAATTTTTTAAATCTAAGCTTATATACATTTTGGTGATAAAGGTTTGTTATGATAACTTATGTTGTATGTGACATTGAGGCTGACGGTCCGATTCCAGGACCTCATTCAATGATTAGTTTAGCTGCTGTTGCTGTTAATCGGGAAGGCGAAGAGCTTGGAGATTTTGAAATTAATTTTCTTCCATTAGAGAACGCTACAACCCACCCAAGTACAATGAAGTGGTTTGCAGCACACGCACCAGAAGCATTGGAACTTAGCAAACAAAATCAAGTTTCGCCAAAAGAAGGAATGAATAAATTTGGAAACTGGCTTCTAACATTACCAAAACCTAGAGTTATGGCAGCTCACCCTGCGCCTTTTGATTTTATGTGGATCAATTGGTACATTCAAACTTTTCTTGCTGACCGTTTAGAAAAAGTTCCTTACTCTATGCCTTTTTTTGATATCAAGGGGGAGTCAGCCTTCGATATTAAATCCTATGCCGCAGCTGTACTCGAAAAGGACTATAGAGAAATAAATAGAGAAAATTATCCTAAGGAATTGTATGATAATACCAAGCATACACACAAGGCAATAGATGATGCAAGAGAGTACGCACAATTATTAATTAAACTTCTTAATAAAAAATAATCAACCTTCCATACTCTAATTATAGGTGCAAATCAGTAAAACTGTAAAATCATTTTTTTAATTTACGAATTATTGTTCTCTAATTGCGTATAAATAATATAATTCGGATCCTGAGCAACGGACTAGATCTTGAGTTTAGGAGTTAGATTTTTCTCTTGCGCTCCAAGTAATCTGTCCAAAACTTAATTTTCTAATTTTGATAAAACACCCAGACTGTTTGATAGTTCTAAAATTAAATAAAAAACATTATTTGCAGAATCGTAAGCAACATCCCTAACCCTATCTCCAATAATAATTTTTCTTAAAGTGATTACTTTTTGAAAAGAATCATCAAAAGATATTATAAAAATTGAAAGTCCAACTTTGCCTGAGAGTGAAGTTAATAAAAAATATCGTTTTTTTTGATTTAAAAAACTTCTAGGGATTTCTATAATTTCAGAAATGCCTATGGATGGAGTAAAATGTTTAATTGGTTCTATAAAACCAAATTTTTCATGTGATTTATGCAAGGGAGCAACATTAATAAATTTTTCATATCCATCATAGTGTGTGCCATAAGAAGAGATTGGCCATCCGTAATTTCCTCCTATCTCTATATTATTTATTTCATCTCCCCCATCTGGACCATGCTCTGTAGATAATAATATATCTTTATCTGCAACATAAAATAAACCTTGGGGATTTCTATGGCCTTTAGAAATAATTGAATAATCTTTTGTATCAATATCAATAGATATTATTTTACCAAATATAGAATTTTCATCTTGAGCTCTTGTATATTCTGAAGCATTAACTGTTTTATTATTAAAATCACCGATAGTAAAAAATATATTATTATTTTTTTCATCTACCGCCATTCTTCCACCAAGTTGCTTACTATAAAAGTTTTCAATACATTGGTCATAACTAAAAAACTCACTAAAAATTAAAAAATCAAAATTTAAATCTGCTGATAGTATTGCGCTATTGTAGCAATTATTTTGTAAATTTAAATTTTTTTTAATATATGAAAAATAAACTTTATTATTAAAAACAAGAATATCTTTAATACTTACGGCACTTGAATTATCATAAGAGCCTAGAAAATCATAAAATAATTTGTCTGATATAATTTCTTTTAAATTACTTTTAAGAATTTTTATTTTATCTTCATTGAGTGCATTTGTATTTAAATATCTAATATCTCCATATGCTGAAACTAATAAAATTTTGTCTAAGACTACTTCTAAAAAAGCAGTTGATTTGCCTGATATATTTCTACTAACAAATGGCAAACTGACATGATTTAGCTGTAAATTTTTTGAACTTAAATTGTTATTTGCAATTCTATTTATAACTCCTCTTAGGCTTTCATTTTCTTTTTCTATCGAAGTTAATTTAAGATCAATCAAGCCTATTTTAATAGATGCTTTTTTTATTATATTTTTAAATTCTGAATTAAAATTTATTGATAAGGTAATTAAAACAAAAAAAAAGATAATAAAAAAAATAAATAATTTTTTAAATCTTTTCATAAATATTATTACCTTTGCTAACATACTTTGTAAAGTAAATCGATTCAATCTCGGAATATTATTCTTATTAAAAAAAAGGAGAATCAAAAAATTTTTTACGTGAAACTAGAATCAATAATGAATTTTTAAAATTTGTTTTAGAAAATTTAATTAACTATGATTGATTTTTTTTATACTTAAATATTAATTTTACTTTATTGTTGGATAATATATGGGCTAAAATAGAAACAAGAAAAGTGTTATTATAGAAAGAAAAAAAGTTAATAAGCAATAGTGCAGACGAGAAATCTGGATTTCTAGCCTCAGACTGCGGATCTGGAGGTTAGGATTGCAACTCTTCTTGGGTGCGCCAATAAATTGATGGAAAAGTTCCACTCATACAAATTACAAAAATCAATTTTTTTTATTTAACAAATGATTTTTCCTGTAATACCATATATGTACTGAAATTTAGTGCACGGATAACGGATTACGAATCTGAATGTTAGGTGTTCGACTCTTCTCGGGCACGCCAAGAAAGGTAAAATATGCTTGTAGATAATAATGAAGCTAAAATCTTGCAGACACCAAATTTGAGTAATTTATTTAAATCAGCTACTTTAAATGATATTAATGAAAATTGTAAAATATTAAACTCAGGTTTCTATTTAGATTCCTTTAACTACTTTCCAATTACCAAGAACAATGAGACATTTGCTAATTTATTTAAACGTGAAGATGATAATTCAATACATCATTTCTATACACAAGATTTCTATAAAAATTTCATAGATAAGAAAGATAATTTTAAAGTTATTAAAGATAGTTTAGTTATAGGTAGTAGTCCTTCAGATAATTATTTCTCAAATCTTATTCATTTTTTACCAAGAATTTTTTTTATTAATGAAAAAAAAATTCATTTAACTATTCATAGAAATCTTTCAAACAAACTGAGAAAGTTTATCGAAACAATATGTGTTCTTAGAGGTATAGAGATCTCGTTTAATTATTTAGATGATAATTTTTATAGTTTTAATAATTGCTCCATTCCTGAATTCTTTAATATAAAAAAATCTATAAAAATTTTAAAATATTTTCTTGAAAACATTTTAATTAATATCAAAGTTCCTGAATTCAAACCTAAAATTTATATTAGAAGAGAAGATGCAAGTTATAGAAAAATCTTAAATGAGGCCGATTTAATTAGTAAATTAAGAAAACTTGAATTTGAAATAATTAATCCTCAACATTATGAAATCCTTGAACAAATGAAAATTTTTTCAAATGCAGAAATAGTAATGTCTCCTCATGGATCTAACATGTCAAATATAATTTTTTGTAAAAAAGGCACAAAAATTATAGAGATTGCACCTGAACTTAATAATTTACATGAAAAAAATATTTCAAAAAGATACAATGATATTGCTGACAGTTTAAATTTAAAATATCAAATAATTAAAGCAGATAGTGTTGATGTGGTAAATCATTCAGAGCTATCAACAAAATATATTAATGCTAAAATTTTAAAAAATAGTAATTATTATAAAAATATGATTTTAAAGGTGAGTGATATTGAAAGAAATTTTAACAACCTGTAGCTTCATAGCTTAATATGCTTGATATACTTGAGCGAAGATTAAGACATTTTTGATTAAAGTATTTTTCTTTAATATCAGATGAGCTTCTTAAAATTTCTTTTATTAGTGAATCTCTCTCATTCATCATTTCAATAACTTTATAATCAGTAAAATTATTTTCTTTTATTATTTTATTTATTAATTCTCTTAAATTTAATTCATCGTCAATCAAATGAAGTTGAGCTGCATTTGTTGAATTAAAAATTAGGGCACCAATATCTTCTTTCAATGTAGAAACTTCTATCTTTCTTTCCTTTGAAACAATTCTAATGAAATCATTATAAATTTCACTGACCATACTTTGTAAATGCTCCAATTCATTTCTAGTTGGTTTTCTAAAAGGGTTAAAAATGTCTTTAGATTTTCCTGCTGTGCTAGAAAAGACTTTAATTCCATTTTCTGTTTCAACTTTATTTCCAAATATACCTGTAGAGAGTGTTGTTGGCTTATCATAAAAAAACCAATCTGGACCCTTGACTCCTATACTGCCAGTAATAGCACCATAACTTGCATAAATACCATCACCAGCTGATGCAACCCAATAGCCGCCCGAGGCCAAAAGCTCATCTGTGTGAATAAAAATTTTTGTATCTCGATTATTTTCTTTATAATTATTTATCATGTCATAAATTTCTTTGGAAGCACTTACAGTACCTCCTGGAGAGTTGATTGAAAAAATAATTGTGTTTGGAGAAATTTTTTTTACAACCTCAAGTTTTTTTCTTATTTTTTTTGGTGAGATAATATATTGGTTTGTCCAATTTGAGAGTGTTGTAGTCGTCTCAATAATCAGGCCATTTAATTCGATTATAGCGATAATATTTGATGAATTTTCGTCACCAGAGATTGTATTGAATTCATTATTTCTTTCACCAAGCAAGTTTATTAATAATGAAGTTACTATTACAATAGTTAAAATTGATACAAAAAAGGCTATTGATTTAATAAAAACATTCAGAAAAATAGACATTTTTTAGGACTTATAGAAAAAATTAAAAAAATTAAAGCAAACTCTTGATTACAGTTAAATAATGATTACATGATTAGCACTCTATTAGCAAGAGTGCTAATAAAAAAATGTTAATTTTCAATAATTTAAATTGAGGAAAATATGAACTTTAAACCATTACATGACAGAGTGCTCGTATCTCGAGTAGAATCTGATCAAAAAACTGCAGGAGGAATAATTATTCCTGATACTGCTCAAGAAAAACCTATGGAAGGTGAAGTCCTAGAAGTGGGATCTGGAGCAAGAGATGAACTTGGTAAACTTGTACCACTAGACGTGAAAAAAGGAGATAAAATTCTTTTTGGTAAGTGGTCTGGAACAGAAGTAAAAATGAACGGAGCAGATTATTTAATAATGAAAGAGTCTGATATTATGGGAATAATTACTCCAAGTAAAAAAAAGAAAAAATAATTAAAATAAGAGAGGATTAAAAAATGTCTGCAAAAAATATATTTTTTGGATCAGATGCCAGAGCAAAAATGCTTAATGGTGTTAATAAGTTAGCAGATGCCGTTAAGGTAACTCTTGGACCAAAAGGACGTAACGTTGTTATAGATAAATCTTTTGGTGCCCCAAGAATTACTAAAGATGGTGTGAGTGTTGCTAAAGAAATAGAGCTTAAAGATAAATTTGAAAACATGGGTGCTCAAATGGTACGTGATGTTGCTAGTAAAACAAATGATTTAGCTGGTGATGGAACTACTACTGCTACAGTGTTAACTCAAGCTATTGCAACTGAGGGAATGAAATCTGTTGCTGCTGGCATGAACCCGATGGATCTCAAAAGAGGAGTTGACCTTGCTGTTGATGCAATTGTAAGTGAAATTCAAAAAAAATCTAAAGTTATTAAAACCGACAAAGAGGTTTCTCAAGTTGGAACGATTGCTTCAAACGGTGATGCTGAAGTTGGTAAAATGATTTCAAGTGCAATGCAAAAAGTTGGCAAAGAAGGCGTAATTACTGTCGAAGAGGCTAAAAGCCTTGATACAGAGCTTGATGTAGTTGAAGGTATGATGTTTGATCGTGGCTATCTGTCACCATATTTTGTAACTAATGCTGAAAAAATGATAACAGAAATGAGCGACTGTTTAGTTCTTTTACATGAAAAGAAATTATCCAGTCTCCAACCTATGTTGCCATTATTAGAGTCAATAGTTCAATCAACAAAACCTTTATTGATTATTGCAGAAGATATCGAGGGAGAAGCTTTAGCCACTTTAGTTGTTAATAAGCTAAGAGGAGGTTTGAAAATAGCTGCTGTTAAAGCACCTGGTTTTGGTGACAGACGTAAAGCAATGTTAGAAGATATTGCAATTTTAACTGGAGGCCAAGTTATTAGTGAAGATCTTGGTATTAAGTTAGAAAATGTAACAATTGATATGCTTGGCGTAGCTAAAAGAATCGTTGTAGACAAAGAAAATACTACAATTGTTCAGGGTGTTGGTAAAAAGAAGGACATCGAAGGAAGATGTAATCAAATACGAGCACAAATTGAAGAAACCTCATCTGATTACGATAAAGAAAAACTTCAAGAAAGACTTGCAAAACTAGCAGGTGGAGTTGCCGTTATCCGTGTGGGCGGTGCAACTGAAGTTGAGGTTAAAGAAAAAAAAGATAGAGTTGAAGATGCTATGCATGCAACTAGAGCTGCCGTTGAAGAAGGTATAGTCCCTGGTGGTGGTGCCGCTTTGGCTTATGCAACAAATGCATTGAAATCAGTCAAGACCTCAAACGATGATCAAAAAATTGGTGTTGATATCGTAAGAAGAGCTCTTTTTCATCCACTAAGGCAGATAGCTGAAAACGCAGGTGTTGATGGTGCAGTTGTGGCCGGTAAAATCAGAGAGAGCAAAGATAGCAATATGGGTTATGATGCTCAAGCGGACAAGTATACCAATATGATATCTGCTGGAATTATTGATCCTACAAAAGTAGTGAGAACTGCTCTTCAAGATGCAGCTTCTGTTGCTGGATTATTAATTACTACCGAAGCTATGGTTGCTGATGCTCCTGAAGATAAACCTGCTCCTGCTATGCCTGATATGGGCGGCGGCATGGGCGGCATGGGCGGCATGGGCGGCATGGGCGGCATGATGTAGTCTACAGGTTTGAATATAATATTTATTAGCCCCCTTTATAGGGGGTTTTTTTTTATAATACGTTATTTATTTCTTCTAATACTTTTGAACTATCTGGTTTTGTCATGGAGGACCAAGATGATGTTAAATTTCCATTTTTATCAAAAAGGTATTTATAAAAATTCCATTTTGGTATTTTTCCATATTCATCATTAAGCCAGCTAAAAATTTCATGCGTATTTTCACCCTTAACATTTATAGGTGACGAAGTTACAAAACCAACATCATAATTAACTAAACAAATTTTTTTAATATCTTCATTTGAAGTATATTCTTGATTAAAAGAATTACTTGTTATTGCCAAAATTGTTAAATCGGTATTTCTGTAATTAATAAAAAGATTTTGAAGATTCTCATATTGTGGAGTAAATCCACATCTTGACGCTGTGTTAACCATAAATATTGGTTTACCCTTAAATTTATTGAGATTTACTAAGTTTCCGTCAATGTCTTCAAAAGAAAAATCGTATATAGTCATATTTTTTGTATATCCTGCATATGAATAGATAAACACTAATAAAAAAGTGATTAATCTAGCGAATTTGATGGTATTATTACTCATAACTTATAAATAAACAGAAAATGGAAGCTATCAATAGGTTTGGAGAACTTTTTTTAGAAGTCTGGAAAGAAGGTGTTTTTGGTTTAAATGCATCAGAAATTATAATAGGTATTGTTATCTTCCTTATATTCTATGTTTTAAGAAGGCTTTTCGCCAGATTTATTATAAGTAGACTTAACAAGATCGTTAATAAGACAACCACTAAAATTGATAACACTGTTGTAGAGGTAATAGAAGGACCTCTTAAATTTCTTCCTGTTGTTCTAGGTTTCTTTATAGCCACTTCATATATTAACCTATCAACTGAAGTGCAAAGTTTTATAGACTTATTAAATAGAACCTTGATTACAGTATTTATATTTTGGCTGCTTCATCAATTAGTTATCCCTTTTTCATTTATTATAAGAAATTTTGAGGATAAAATTTCTAAACCTCTCGTTAATTGGACCTTAAAAGGATTAGAAATAATAATTATTGTTTTAGGTATTGTGGCTGTTTTGGAGTTATGGGGAATTAAGGTTGGACCTGTTATTGCTGGACTAGGATTATTTGGTGTTGCCGTTGCGCTAGGAGCACAAGATTTATTCAAGAACTTAATTAGTGGAATAATGATTTTAATGGAAAAAAGATTTACAATAGGTGATGTAATTTTAGTATCTAATGAAGTTGAGGGTGTTGTTGAGCAGATTGGTTTTCGCTCTACTCTTGTTAGAAGATTTGACTCAACACCTGTCATGATACCTAATTACAAATTTGCTGAACAATCTGTAACAAATTACTCGAGAAGACATCATCGAAGAATACGTTGGCTTATAGGACTTGAATACAAAACAAGTATTAATCAATTAAAAAAAATAAGAGATGCTATTACTCAATTAATTACAGATAAAAATGATTTTGCTAAAAATAAGAATAGTGGATTTTTTGTGAGAATAGATAGTTTTTCTGACAGCTCAATTGATATGTTGGTGCAGGCTTTTACAGTTACAAATGATTGGTCAGAATTTCTGAAAATTAAAGAAGAGTTGGCAGTATCAATAATCGAAATAGTTGAAGCCAATAATGCCGGATTTGCATTCCCGAGTCAATCGCTCTATGTTGAGTCATTTCCAAACGAAAAATCAGAAATTTTTAATCCAAAAAATACAAAATGAAACAAACTCTAGAAACAAATAGAATTATTACTGGTTCATTATTTATAATAGCCACTATTGCCGTATCTTTCATTTTAAACTTTGCTCAGCCCTTTTTGGTGCCTCTTGTGCTAGCATTGCTTATTCGTATATTAATTGATCCCATTATAGATTATCAAATAAATTTTTTACATGTTCATAGAATTGTTGCTGTTTTTGTTAGCCTTTGTTTAATAATATTTTTATTTATAATTATTGTTCCCTTCATTGGATCTTCAGTTATTACATTTCTTCAGTCTGCTGATGACTATAATAATAAAGTTTTAATTTTAATTGATTTAGGAATAGCTAAGTTAAAAGAATTTAACATCGATATTGATAGAGAAACGATAAGAAATTCTCTTAATGAGTTACCTCTTTTAGATTGGGCATCAACAATCTTAAGTAATAGTGCAAATTTTATTTCTAAATTTATTTTAGTAGTTATCATGACACTTTTTTTATTATTAGGAAAAAAATCCATAAATACATCACCTGTATGGAATGATATCATAGGTCATGTTAAAAAATATATTTTTACAAAATTTATAACTTCCTCAATCACAGGTGTATCAGCAGGTCTTATTTATTGGTTTTTAGGTTTAGAGCTTGCTTTTATCTTTGGGTCTTTAACATTTATATTAAATTTTATACCTGTAGTAGGCTCTATTATAGCAGTGCTATTACCAATACCAATTGCTATTTTGCAATATCCAGATATGTCATCAGTCTTGTTAATTATATTTCTACCAGCTATTATTCATCAAATTATTGGCAATTTTGTGGAGCCAAAAATTTTTGGTGATGCCTTTGGATTGCACCCAATAACAATTATTTTATCTTTAATTTTTTGGGGCATGATATGGGGAATTATAGGTGTTTTGCTTGCAGCACCTCTTACGGCAATCATAAGAGTAAGCTTTGAAAGATTTGACTCCACTAGACAAATAGCAAGATTATTAGAAGGCAAAGTGCATTTACAAGATTAGGTTATTTTAAAATTTCCTTTGCTATATCATAACTAAAGCCTGCCCTCGCTATTTTTGAGAGCTTTTTCTGATAATCTTGATCGTTATTTAGAAGATTTCTTTTTTTAGCAAATTTAAGAGCATTCTCTTTTTCAAGATTTTTATTATTTTCATAAAATAAAGAAATTTGTTCTTCTATTAATTGTTTATCTATTCCTTTTTGAAGTAAATATTGCTTAATATAGTTTTTTGATTTTGCCTGATATTGCAGAGATTGTATTTTTGACTCCACAAAAACCTGATCATTGATAAGGTTAAGTTTTTCTAATTTCTCAATAATAATTTGAATTTCATTGTAGAGATGAAATCTTATTTTCTTTTCATCACTTAATCTTCTAATTTTTTTTTTTAATATAAATTCTAAATTTTTTTTACTTGAAGAGTATTTGCTTAAATAGTAAATTGCATACTTTAATAATTTATCTTTATTATCCATTTTAATAATTATATCTTAATTAACTTAATTTAAAAAAATAAAATAGTATGTTTTCTTATAATTATTTGTGTGTGTTTACCTTATTTAAAAAAGAAGTTCATAGATTTCTCAAAGTAGGTATTCAAACTGTGGTAGGTCCTGCAATCAGCTCTCTTTTATTTTTAGCTGTATTTTCACTTGCTTTAGGCAGATCAGTAAACCAAATCAATAATGTAAATTTAGCAGAATTTATAGCACCCGGTCTAATCATGATGACGATGCTTCAAAACTCATTTGCAAATGCGGCCTCAAGTATTGGTCAATCCAAATTTCAAGGAAACATAGTCGATATATTAATGGCACCTTTATCTGAGTATGAACTTGCTATAGGTTATATATTTGGAGCATTAGCCAGAGGAGTAATTTGTGGCTTTGTTACTTATCTTGGTATTATATTATTTATTCCTCTTACAGTTTACTCTTACTCAGCTCTTTTGTTTTATACTTTTATGGGCTGTTTAATGATGGGTAGTATGGGTACTATGGTTGGAATATGGGCTGATAAATGGGACCAACAACAAGGTATAACTAATTTTATAGTTTTACCTTTAACTTTTCTTTCTGGAACATTTTACTCAATTTCTAGATTGCCAGAATTTTGGCAAAATTTTGCTTTATTTAATCCTTTTTTTTACAATATTGATGGATTTCGATATGCATTTATAGGTCAGTCAGATAGTCAATTAATTATAGGGGGAATTTTTCTAATTATTTTAAATTTTAGTTTATTCTTTTTATGTTATTTAATGTTTGAAAAAGGGTACAAATTAAAATCTTAATCATTTTATGAGTAAAAAATCAAAAAGTTTTATAATGCCGACTTACGGCGAAAGAGATTTATTATTTTCTAAAGGGAAGGGATCTTATCTATATACCCCTTCAGGTAAAAAGTATTTAGATTTTGCAGGAGGTATTGCTGTCAATTCTCTTGGTCATTGTCACCCAAAATTAGTAAATGTTTTAAAAAAACAATCAGAAATTCTTTGGCACACATCAAACCTATATAAGAATAATAATCAAGAGTTATTCGCTAAAGAACTTTGTAAAAAAACATTTGCTGACAAAGTTTTTTTTACAAACTCTGGTGCAGAAGCAATAGAATGTGGTCTAAAAGTTGTTAAAAGCTATTGGAATCTAAAAAACAAAAGAAAAAAAAATATCATTACTTTTAAAGGGGCATTTCATGGAAGAACTTTTGCCGCATTATCTGCCCAAAAAAATAAAAAATACTCTGAAGGTTTTACGCCGCTTTTAACAGGATTTAGAAATATACCATTTAACGATGAGGTCGCTCTCATTAAAAATATAAATAAAGAAACTGCTGCAATTTTAATTGAACCCATACAGGGAGAAGGCGGCATTAAGCCTGCTAGTCTTAAATTTTTACAATATCTTAGAAAAGTTTGCGATAAAAATAATATTCTCCTTTTTTTAGATGAGGTGCAGTCAGGTTTTGGAAGATCTGGTAAACTATATTCTTATGAATGGGCAAAAATTCAGCCCGATATTCTTGCCACAGCAAAAGGGATTGGATCTGGATTTCCATTAGGAGCTTGTTTAGCAACAAATGAGGCTAGTAAGGGTATGGTTCAGGGAAGACATGGTTCTACTTATGGAGGAAATCCTTTAGCTGTATCTGTTGGGAGAGAAGTTTTATCAATTATTTCTGATAAAAAATTTTTAAAAAATGTAGACACTGTATCTCGATATTTTTGGCAAAAATTAAAAAAATTAGAACACTATTATGAAGAAATAGTTGAGATACGAGGAGCGGGTTTACTCCTAGGTATTAAAACTAAAAAAAATAATGTAATGATATCAAATTTGTTAAGGAAAAATAAATTATTAAGTGTCCCGGCTGGAGATAATGTCATTAGATTAGCCCCCCCATTAATTATAAATAAAAAACACGTCGATGAAGCAATTAAAATTTTAAATGAAACTTTTGAAAAGTTAATATGAAACACTTTATAGATATATCTAATTTTCAGTTAAAAAAAATTGATTCTATTATTAAAACAGCAAAACAGATAAAAAGAAACCCAAAATCATTCTCTAATAAATGTAAAAACAAAACACTTGGAATGATTTTTCAGAAAGACTCCACAAGAACAAGAGCAAGTTTTACAGTTGGCTTTCAAAAATTAGGAGGCAACACTCTTGAGCTAAATACCAAATCAATTGGGTTTGGCAAAAGAGAAAGTGTTGAGGATATTTTAAGAACTCTAGCCCAGTTTATAGATATATTAGTAATAAGAAACGATAATCATGAACTTCTTAAAAAGCTCAGTGCGTTAAATGCTCTGCCAATAATTAATGGATTAACTGACATGAGTCATCCTTGTCAAATCTTATCAGATATGCTCACCATAAATGAAAAAATTGGAAATATAAAAAATAAACAAATTACTTGGGTGGGAGATTATAATAATGTTCTGAGATCATTAATTGAATTGCAAATTTTATATAACTTCAAACTCAATGTTGTACTTCCAAAAGAGATTTTAAAAAAAAATAAAACTGAAATAAACAAACATAATAACAAGCAAATGTTTGTTACCAATTCATTAATGGATGGAGTTAAATATGCTGATTGTGTTATGACTGATGCATGGGTGTCAATGGGGGAAAAATTAACAAAAAAGAAATATTTTAAAAATTATCAAGTAAATAGTAAGTTAATGCAATTTGCATCAAAGGAAGCAATTTTTATGCACTGCCTTCCAGCTCATCGAGGTGAAGAAGTTTCTTCAGAGTTATTAGATAGTAAGAGATCAGTTGTGTGGCATCAAGCCCAAAATAGAATGTTTGTACAACAAGCCATAGTTTTGGAATTATTATGAAAAAATTATTAATTACCTTATTATTTTTTTTAACTTTAAATGCTTGTCAGCCAATAGAAAAAGTAAACCATATTGTATTTGATAACAGTCAATTTGCTCATTTTAATATCCTTTCAACTTCTATTGAAATAAATGAAATATTCGAAAAAAAAATATCTGATCCCTATATCGGGCACACCTTAAAATTTACTCCATCTGACAGAATAATCAGTTGGATAAATGAAAATTTCAAGCCAATTGGTAATGAGAATATTTTTAATATTACAATTCTTGATGCTTCAATAACTCAAACACAATTTAAAAATAAAGATGCAAAGAATTTTGATGAAAAAAACAATTATATATATGAATTATTTTATCTGCTTGAGTTTAGTTTGTTTGATGACTCAGGTAACTTAGTTGCTTCAACATTAGTGGAAACTTCTAGATCCACTACTTCTGGGATCTATATTTCTATTCAAGAAAAAGATAAAATTATTGATGATTTGATTTACAACAGTCTCGTTGATATTTCAAATGAGACAGAAAAACTGCTAACTAATTATATGGATAATTATATATTGTAATTATTTTTTCCAAAAATTCTTAGAAAATAATACCAAGATTGTAAAAATCTCTAATCTTCCTACTAACATAGTAATAGCCAAAATCCATTTTGCTGCATCATTGATAGAGGCATAATTACCATTTGGTCCAATTATCTCACCTATTCCAGGACCTACGTTTGAAATAGCAGAAGCTGATGCTGATAAAGCCGTTAAAAAATCTAAGCCAAATAAACTTAAAGTAACTGCAGTAAAAATGAACAGTAAAATGTATATAAAGAAAAAACTTATAATAGATAAATAAGTAATTTCAGTAACTGTCTTGTGATTAAACTTCATCAAAAAAACTGCATGTGGCTTTGTAAGTTTTTTAATTTGTAGTCTTACCCCTCTAAAAAGAATTTGAAATCTAAATATCTTTATTCCACCTGTTGTTGATCCAGCACAACCACCGATGAACATTATCATTAAAATTATAATTAACCCAAACCCTCCCCAATTATTATAATTTGATGAAGTATATCCGGTCCCAGTTAATATTGAGGTTATATTAAAAGTAGCCAGTCTTATTGATTGCGAAAAATCAACTTGCAGATAATTTGTTAACCAAATTGAAGTAATAAATATAATTATTAAAAGAAGGGATAAAAAAAGCTTTATTTGATCATCTTTAAAAATAGACATTTTCTGTCCATGAATAAATTGAATAAAAATTACAAAAGGTAAACTTCCTAAAATCATAAATATTATTGAAACATTTTCTAGTGAGTATGATTTAAAATATTCAAATGATGAACCGTGATTTGAGAACCCGCCAGTTGAGATAGTTGACATACAATGTATTAAGGAGTCAAAAGCAGACATTCCAAATAAATAATAAAAAAAGAGGCATAAAATTGTTAAGCCCACATAAAGACTTACAATTTCAATAATAAATTTATTGATTTTTGGTAAAGTTTTTTTCATATGGATCATCATGCTCCATATGTAATAATTGCATTCCTCCAATCTGTAAAGTTGGCAGTATCGCAACAGCAAGTACAATTATTCCAATACCTCCAAACCATTGTAATAATGATCTCCAAACAAGTATTCCCTCTGATAAAATTTCTAAATTTGGTATCACTGTTGAGCCAGTAGTAGTAATTCCACTTACTGCTTCAAAAAAAGCATCAGTAAAGCTTAGAGATGAGCTTGTGTAAATAAAAGGTAAAGAGCCAAAAAGAGCTATTAAAAACCATGATAGAATAGTTAATAAAAAAGCCTGTCTTAGATTAATTTTAATTTTTTCTTTTTTAAAGCCAACGTACAAAACCAAACCAATTAAAAATGTTAAGCAACTTATAAAGAAAAATAGTTTCCAATCTTGATTTTGATTTACCAAATCAAAAAACATGGGAATTAATAAGGCTACTGATTCAATACAGAGAAGTAAACCTAGTATATTAATTATGGGGCGAAAATCTCGCATTTTGTTTTCTTATTTTAATTTAAATTATTTTTAATAAAAGGGCTATCAAGAGAAAACTGCGGAATGATAGCTTCAAATTTTTTCCCCGCTTTAGTTTCCATTTCATAGTGTCCACCCATAAACCCTGATGGGGTAGATAAAGGCGTCCCACTTGTATATTCAAATTTTTCACCAGGATTTAAGATTGGCTGCTCTCCAACAACGCCCTCTCCTTTTACTTCTTGTTCAGAACCGTTGGAGTCAATAATTTTCCAATATCTATTTTTGAGCTGCACTTTTTCATTTCCCTGATTATCAATAGTCACTTGATAGGCCCACACAAAGTGTTGCTCTTCTGGTTCGGACTGATCATCTAAAAAATATGGATTAACAGTAATATTAATTTTTCTTGTTTTTTTGGAGTACATAAAAAAGTTTATTTTATGAAGGTCCAATATACCAAATTGAAAGAAAGCAAAAGTTAATTCAATATTTTAACTTCAGCCCTTCTATTCGCAGGATGTTTTGTATTATCAGGAGTATCAATTGCTAAGTCATTCTCTCCTTTGCCTAATATTGAGATATCATTAGGGGCAATTCCTTGATCTAATAATATCTCTTTAACTGACTCAGCACGTTTAATAGAGAGATTCATATTATATTTGGAAGAACCCTTTGTATCTGTATGACCAAAAATTATATATCTACTAAGCTTCTTTTTATTTTTATCTAAAAAATTAAATAATGTATTTTTACTAACCTCACTCAATTTTGAGTTGTCAAAATCAAAATAAATAATTTGCATCACTTCTTTTTTTTCATTTTCTGTAACAATGACAACTTGTGGAGTCTCATCTTCTTTTACCTCTTGCTCAATTACCTTAGTAACCTCTTTCTTTTCATCTACTACTGTCAAAAAGTTATAAATATCATGCATTGCTGTGTGAAAATCATTTTTACATTTATCAATATCCCATGTTTGCCATTTCTCCTCTTCTTGTTCTGCCCAACAATCTAATGAGCTTATTGCTTTTGCAAGACTTTTTGGATTTTTGATAATTGCTTCATCATAAATAGATAATAAATTATTATAACTGGAACTAATATCTTTTGCTATTTTAGTTGGAAGTTTCCAATAGTTTATTTCTTCTGGATAAATATTTTCTCCATCAAGAGCTCTTAGCGCTTTTTCTGAATATAGTTTTGCAGAATTCCAATCGTGCATTTTTTTCAGCTTCAAAAGATGCATTAATTTTATAATTATTTAAAAGGTGTTGTTGAAAAGTATTTGGGTTTATTATATCGATTTCTTTGACTTGTTCATAAGCAGCTGAGCAGGCAATAAGAAAAAATAGAGGTATTAATAAAATTAGTTTTGTAGGTTTCATCATAACTTTCTTAATTAACTAAAATGTCAAAAGTTAGACTTAATTTAGTTCAATTTAAGATTAACAAGCTCCCCAGTTTTTTTTATTTATGATGATTTTATCATTGCGTAGGAAAAAAAGTTTAGTTACCGCATTGTTATTATTTTTTATAAGGAGCTAAGCATGATTAAACATGTTACATCGGTGGATCAATCAGACAGAAAGGTCCCATACAATCTAAGACAGAGTGGTTCTACACCTGTACAAATGTTAATTTCTACACGTGTTAGAAAATCTCCATATTGGCATCTTTCTATGGAGGCTGGTTGTTGGAGAGCAACTGTTTATAATCGTATCTACCATCCAAGAGGATATGTTAAGCCAGAAGACGGCGGTGCAATGGTTGAGTATGATGCAATTAAAAATCACGTTACTATGTGGAACGTTGCAGTTGAAAGACAGATTCAGGTTAAAGGTCCCGATGCGGAAGCTTTTACTGATTATGTTATTACAAGAGATGCAACTAAAATTTCTCCTATGAGAGCAAGGTATGTGATTCTATGTAATCAATACGGAGGCGTTCTTAATGATCCAATATTATTAAGAATCTCTAAAGATGAATTTTGGTTTAGTTTATCAGATAGTGACATTGGTTTATATCTGCAGGGTGTTAATCATGACAACAGATTTGATGTAACGATTGATGAAATTGATGTTTCTCCTGTTCAGATTCAGGGCCCAAAATCTCTTGCATTAATGAAAGACTTAATCGGTGACCAAATAGAATTAGATAATATGCCATTTTATGGACTTGCTGCAGCTAAAGTAGGAGGCAGGGATTGCATAATATCACAATCTGGTTTCTCTGGAGAAGCAGGTTATGAGATTTATCTTAGAGACTCTACTTTATATGCTGATGATATGTGGAATGCTGTCCTTGAAGCGGGAAAAAAACATAATTTAATGGTTATTGCACCTGCTCATCATAGAAGAATTCAAGCAGGTATTCTTTCATGGGGTCAAGATATGGATAATCAACACAATCCTTTTCAGTGTAACTTAGGATATCAAGTATCTCTATCAGGAAAAGGTGAGTGGAACAAAACGGCTGATTATGTTGGAAAAGAAGTTCTTGAGAAAATGAGAGATGAGTTGAGAGCGGGAAATAAACCGTATCAATTACAGCTTGTTGGATTATCTTTAGGCGGAAAACCAATTGAAGAATACGCACCTGATTTTTGGTTAATTTCTGAAGATGGAAAAGATCCATGCGGCTTTATTACTTCACCTTGGTATCATCCAGAGCAAGGAAGAAATATTGCAATGGGATATGTGCCTTTCGATGGCTCATTGAGTCAAAATGGTTTTCCTATTGGCAAAGTTGGTACTAAATATAAAGTTCATCTTCCTGATCAATACTGTGATACACCAGGTGTTCCTGTAGATGCTGAAGTAGTATCAGTGCCTTTTACTGAGTCTTTTAATGCAAATACAAGAGAAGTCTCAGGCGCAAACGAATAAATAAAATTAATTTTAAGCGCTTCTTTTTAGGAGCGCTTTATTTTAACATACTTTCTAATTTTTCAAGAGGTAGATAACCTCCAACAAATTCTTCATTTATAAATAATGCTGGCGTTCCTCTAGCCCCAGAGCCCATTGCTAAAAAAGAGGATAATTTAACAGTGTTATCAATTTCATCTTTTCCCATATCAATCATAAGTTTTGTTTTATTAATTTCTGAATCAATTATTATTTGATCTAGTTTTTGCTGAGTTAGGCTTCCTTTTACAGTAAATAAACCATGATGAAGATCCCATCCCTTACCTTGGAGATTTGCAGCAACAACCATTTTAGCTATTAGATTTGAACTGTCACTCAATATTGGGTGTTGAAGAAATATAACTCTCGTATCATCACGTTTTTCAATGACCGAAATAAGTTCAGAATGTATTTTTTTACAATAACCACAAAAATAATCCATAAATTCAATGATTGTGTTTTCAGCATCTTGAGGTCCAATAGCTATAATTGCACTCTCGGGAAGAGCATCTAAAACTTTAAGATAGTATGGCTTTGAGTCATCAAAAAAATAATTCATTAAGAGTGATATCAGCAGATGATATGTGAGCTGGAAGCATAAAAAAAATAAACACAGAAATTTTTAGAAGATAATAACGCATGATTGACCCAATCTATTTAATATGATTTAGAAAGTACAGCATTTTTTTGGAGATTTTATTTTATGAAAGCAAAAGCAAAAGTAGTCGTAGTAGGCGGAGGTGTTGTTGGTGTTAGTGCTCTATATCATCTAGCAAAAAAAGGATGGAGTGATGTTGTTCTAATTGAAAGAAAAGAACTTACATCAGGATCTACATGGCATGCAGCAGGTCTTTTACCTTTGTTTAATATGAGCTATTCAGTTGGCCAACTTCATAAATACGCTGTTAATTTCTATAAAACTTTAGAAGAAGAAACAGGTCAAAATGTTGGCTTTAGTGTTGTTAGTAATATTCGACTAGCCACAACTAAAGATCGTATGGATGAGTATTATCAATATGCAGCTGTTGCTAAAACAATAGGAGTTAAAGTTAACTTCTTAACTCCAGATGAGGTAAAGGAAATTTGGCCTTTATGTAACACAGATGGATTAATTGGAGCAATTCAACATCCAGAAGACGGGTACATACAACCAGCTGATTTAACTCAAGCTTTGGCAAAAGGTGCTAGAGACAAAGGTGCAGAAATTTATCGAAATACAAATGTAACTGGTATCAATCAATTAGATAATGAAATGTGGGTTGTTGAAACAGATAAAGGTAATATTGAATGTGAGCATGTAATTTCTTGCACTGGAAATTTTGCAAGACAAACTGGAAGAATGGTTGGTTTGGATATTCCAGTTATACCTGTTGAGCATCAATACATAGTAACTGAACCTCATCATGAAATACAAAAAAGAAAAGAGCAAGGTTTACCTGAAATGGGAGTTCTCCGTGACTCAGATAGTTCATGGTATATGAGAGAGGAAAGAGGAGGGTTAATCCTAGGTCCATATGAAAAAGGAGCTCCAGCATGTTATGTAGATGGCCCAAGTCAAAACTCGGAGTTTGAATTATTTCAAGAAGATATTGAGAGAATTGAACCACATATAGAATCTGCAATTCATAGAGTGCCAGTGTTTGGAGAAGTGGGAGTAAAAAAAGTTTATAATGGAGCTATTTGTTATACCCCTGATGGAAGTCCTATTGTGGGACCAGCTTGGGGTTTGAAGAATTTCTGGATAAATGAAGGTCATAGTTTTGGAATTACAGCTGCAGGAGGCGCAGGCTGGCAACTAGCTGAATGGATAGTTGATGGTGAGCCTACTATTGATATGCTCGGTGTAGATCCAAGACGTTTTGGCGATTATGCAACTAAATCATATCTGATTGAAAAAAATGAAGAAGCATATGCAAATGTTTTTACAACTCATTACCCTGATGAGGAGAGAGAAGCAGGAAGGCCATTAAGACAAGCCCCATGCTATGACAGACTTAAGGATCTTGGGGCCGTGTTCGGTCAAAAGTTTGGTTGGGAGAGAGCTAACTGGTTTGCTCCAACAGGTGTTGAGCAAATTGATGATTGGTCTTTTAGAAGATCTAACTGGTTTAATCATGTGGGCAATGAATGCTTAAATGTTCAAAATAATGTTGGAATTCTTGATATGACTGCATTCGCTAAGTGCAGAATATCAGGGCCAGGTGCAAAAGATTTTCTTGATAATTTAGTAGCAAATAAACTACCTCAAAAAAATGGAAGAGTTAATTTATGCCATGCATTAAATAGTAAAGGAGGCGTTCATTCAGAGTTCACAATTGCAAAAGAATCAGATGACTCTTTTTATTTAGTTTCAGCTGGAGCTTTCCAAAGACTTGATCATGATTGGATAAAAAAATGGATGCCAAATGATAGATCGATTACTTTTGAAAATCTTACAAACAGCATAGGTGTTCTTGTTGTGGCTGGACCAAAATCAAGAGACTTGCTAAATAAAATTTCTAATGCTGATTTTTCGAATAAAGCCTTTCCATGGTTATCTGCACAAAAAATAGATGTTGGCCTAGCTCCTTCTATTGCTATGAGAATGAATTTTGTTGGTGAACTGGGTTGGGAACTTCACCATCCAATTGAATATCAAAACCATATATTTGATAGACTTATGGAAGCTGGAGAAGAGTTTGGTGTAAAGCCTTTTGGAATTAGAGCAATGGATAGTTTAAGAATAGAAAAAAGTTATAAACTGGTAGGTACAGAAATGTCTATTGAATATGCGGCTTATGAGTCAGGTCTTGATAGATTTGTTCATTTAAATAAAGGTAATTTTATTGGTAGAGATTCTCTTGTGAAGTGGCAACAAGAAGGGTTTGACAATAAAATGGTTACCTTGGAAGTTTTTGATATTAATGATGCTGATGCTTTAGGCAATAATGCTATTTATAGTGATGGTGAGGTGATTGGACGTGCGACAGGAGGTAACTATGGATTTAGGGTGAAAAAATCTCTTGCAATTGCTATGGTGAAACCTAAATTTAGTAAAGTTGGAACGGAATTAGAAATGGATATTTTGGATAAAAAACATAAAGTTGTTGTAATTGAAGACAGCCCATATGATTCTATGAATGAAAAAATTAGAGCTTAATATATGAAAATCTTAGTTACGGTAAAAAGAGTAATAGATTATAACGTACAGGTAAGAGTTAAAGCAGATAACTCTGGTGTTGAAAAAGAAAATGTAAAAATGTCAATGAATCCTCCTGATGAAAATGCAGTAGAGGAAGCTCTAAGAATTAAAGAAGCTGGAAAAGCTGATGAAATAATAATTTTATCAATTGGTGAGGAAAAATGTCAAGAAACTATTCGTACAGCACTTGCCATGGGGGCTGATAGAGGGATATTAATAAAAGCTACTGATGATATTGAGCCTTTAGCAGTATCAAAGTTAGTTTCTAAAATTGTAGAAGCTGAAAAACCAGGTTTGATATTAATGGGCAAGCAGGCAATAGATGATGATTCTAATCAGACAGCTCAAATGACTAGTGCCTTATTAAATTGGCCACAGGCGACATTTGCTTCAAAAATTGATATTGAAGAAAATACAGCAATAGTTACAAGAGAAATTGATGAAGGGCTTGAGAGAGTTAAAGTCAATATGCCTTTCATTGCCTCATGTGATTTAAGATTAAATGAACCAAGGTATGCTTCTTTACCAAATATTATGAAAGCAAAAAAGAAACCAATTGATATTAAATCAGCTGAAGAATTAGGAGTAGATATTAAGCCGAGAATCGAAAACATAAAAATATCTGAACCACCAACTAGACAAAAAGGAGTTATGGTTGCTGATGTTGCTGAATTAGTTCAAAAATTAAAATATGAGGCTAAAGTTATATGAGTATCTTAATATTAGCAGAGCACAATAACACAGAAGTTAAATCATCAACATTAAATACAATTAGTGCAGCTTCAAAAGTAGGAAGTGAAATTGATGTTTTGGTTGTAGGATCTGATATAGAAAATATTGCTAAAGAAATTGCAAACTATCAACATGTCTCAAAAGTAATTTCTTTGGATAATAAAAACTTTGAACATGCAATAGCTGAAAAAATTGATCCCGTTATTGTTTCTATGGCAGAGAAATATTCTCATATTTTTGCACCTGCAACTACATTTGGAAAGAATGTTATGCCAAGAGTGGCTGTAAAATTGGATGTTGCACAAATAAGTGATGTGATAAATATTGAGAGTGAAGATACTTTTATAAGACCTATTTATGCTGGAAATGCTCTTGCTACTGTAAAATCAAATGATGCTATGAAAGTTATTACTGTACGACCAACTTCATTTGATGTTGTTGCTAAAGAAGGTGGTTCTGGAATTGTTGAGACTTTAAATTTTGAGTCATCTGACACATTCACAGAATTTCTTGATCGAGAGGAGTCTAAATCTGATAGACCAGAATTAAGTACTGCAAGAATTGTCGTTTCTGGAGGAAGAGGATTACAAAGTGCTGAAAACTTTAAGCTAATTAGCGATATTGCTGACAAATTAAATGCAGCTATTGGCGCTTCAAGAGCGGCAGTAGATGCAGGATATGTAAGTAATGATTATCAGGTGGGTCAAACAGGTAAAGTTGTTGTTCCTGATCTTTATATTGCAGTTGGGATATCTGGTGCAATTCAACATCTTGCTGGTATGAAAGAAAGCAAAATTATTGTAGCCATTAATAAAGATGAAGAGGCGCCTATATTTAACATTGCTGATTACGGTTTAAGTGCTGATTTATTTGAAGCACTTCCTCAGCTTTCTTCTGAATTAGATAAGTTAAATTCAATTGAAAAATAAATATTATTTTAAAAAAAAAAAAAAGATTTATTGTAAGATATGGAAATTCAAAGAGAATCAATGGAGTATGATGTTGTAATTGTTGGTGCTGGACCAGCCGGTTTATCTACTTCTATTAAATTAAAACAAATTAATCCTGATTTAAATATTTGTATTTTAGAAAAAGGATCAGAAGTTGGTGCTCATATTTTGAGTGGTAATGTTTTTGAAACAAGAGCTCTAGATGAATTAATTCCTGACTGGAGAGAAAAAAATGCTCCAATTAAAACAAAAGTTCAAAAAGAAAAATTTCTATTTCTCGGGAAGAAAAGCTCACTAAGTTGGCCTACATGGTTATTACCTAGTGTCCAAAAAAATCATAATAATTACATTATTAGTTTGGCCAATCTCTGTAGATGGTTAGCCACTCAAGCGGAAGATTTAGGCGTAGAAATCTTCCCAGGATTTGCTGCTTCTAAAATAATTTATGATGATGATAATAAAGTCATAGGTGTTCAGACAGGAGATATGGGTATTGATAAGGCTGGAAATAATAAAGACAGTTTTGAACCAGGATTAATTATCAACGCCAAAGTTACCGTTTTTTCTGAGGGTTGTAGGGGGCATTTAGGTAAAGAAGTTATTAGTAAGTTTAACCTTGGCTCGAACAAATCACCTCAGCAATATGGTATAGGCTTTAAAGAAATTTGGGAAATATCAGAAGATCAACATGATGAAGGTTTGGTTATGCACACTGCTGGATGGCCTTTAGATAATTCTACATATGGAGGTAGTTTTTGCTATCATGCAGAGAAAAAACAAATTTTTATTGGATATGTAATTGGGCTTGATTATCAAAATCCATATTTATCACCATACGATGAGTTTCAACGTTTTAAAACTCATCCAGCAATTTCAAAAATACTAAAAGGTGGAAAAAGAATTTCGTATGGAGCAAGAGCTTTGATAGAAGGGGGGCTCCAAAGTTTGCCAAAAATGCATATGCCGGGAGCGTTATTAATCGGTTGTGATGCAGGCACTTTGAATATGCCTAAAATAAAAGGATCTCACACTGCCATGAAAAGTGGAATGATTGCTGCTGAAACAATTAATGAATATATCTCTAAAAATAGACCACTTTCGGAATATGAAAATAAATTTAAAAAATCATGGGTATACCAAGAACTCTATACGGCAAGAAATGTAAAGCCTAGTTTTCAATGGAGTTTAATACCTGCAATAATTTTTACTGGAATAGATCAAATTCTTTTCAGAGGATATTTACCATTTACTCTAAAACATTCTCATGCTGATCATGAAAGTTTAATACCAGCTAATAAAGCAAAAAGAATTCATTATCCCAAATATGATGGAGAAATAACTTTTGATAAAACTAGCTCAGTTTACTTAACAGGAACTAATCATGAAGCTGATCAACCTGTTCATTTAAAATTAAAAGACCCAGACTTACCAATTAATTACACATTAAATGAATATGATGAACCCGCTCAAAGATATTGTCCAGCAGGTGTTTATGAGGTTGATGTAGTCGATCAAAATAATCCTAAATTTGTTATCAATGCACAGAACTGCATACATTGTAAAACGTGTGATATTAAAGAGCCCTCTCAAAATATTACATGGGTTACCCCAGAAGGTGCAGGTGGGCCAAATTATGCAAATATGTAAAAAAAAAGGAGCCCGAAGGCTCCAAAAGGATTTAAATATTAATTGGGAGGAAAAATATTAAATCTAAACTTTATTTAACATTATTCTGATGCATTTCCAGTATACTATATCGATAATTAATATGCAATTTATGCATATTTAAAAAATATATGTATTTTCTAATTCTTTAACAATAATTAAATGATAAAAATATCTAACAAATATAATGAACGTAAAGTATCAAAGTAAAATTGCTTTTACCTTTGCCTCTGCTGAGGTTAATTTATTTAGTCAACAATTCATAAAAATAATTGAACTTTTAACAGGAAAAATAAAATTAAAAAAATTGTATGATCAATACTTACTGGAAAATAATCCACCTGAAAATTTTTGGAATGATGCAATAACAAAATTAAAATTTAATATTCAAACTAATTATAAAAAGGGTAGTTTTATTCCTAAGAGTGGAAGATTAATAATTGTAGCCAATCATGCATTTGGGGTTGCTGATGGAGTGTCACTATGCTCTGTAATTTCAAATATAAGACAGGACTATAAGATGATAACTCATAAAGTGCTTAGGCAAGCTGATGCAGTAAAAGATAAAATTATTCCAATTGACTTTACTCCAAATAGACAAGCTATGTTAGCTAATATTGATGCTAGGAAAGAGGCTGAGAAAGTTCTTCAGAATGATGGTGTAATCGTAATCTTTCCATCTGGTCAAATAGCAACTAAAGACAATTTAAAACTAAAAACAAAGGCACATGATGGTGATTGGAAACAGTTTGCATCAAAATTAATTGTGAAAACAAAAAGTCCCGTGCTACCATCATATTTTGAAGGTCAAAATAGTCAACTCTATCATATAGCTAATAAAATGGGTCAGACATTCAGGTATTCTTTACTGATGCATGAATTAACTAGGAAAATAGGTGATACAATTAATCTGCACTTTGGAAAAGTTATCCCCTTTTCTGATTTTGAAAAAATAGGTAATTTAATTGAAATCACAAAACATATAAGAATGAAAACTTACTCCTTAGATCCTAAACATGTGTATAATGTTCAATAAATCTTTGACATGTTTAAAGAAGTACATACATTGTAATTTATGTCAGGATTTGTAGGTTCACGCGCTAGAAAAAAGCGTAGAAATATATTTGTAAGTCTTGGTATATTTTTACTTATTGTTGTTATATTTTTAAGTTTTCCAACATTTGAAAATAATAATAGTAAGATTATTCCCAATGACAATATTATACCAAACCCATCAGAAGAGTTAACTAGTCTTGCAAGTAATATTGAAGAATTAGAATTAAATTTATTTCAAAAAGATCAAAAGATCAAATTTAGAGATGGTCAAATTAAAAATCTACAAAATGAATTAAAAGAAACAAAGTTACAATATGATAACGTGGTTACTGAACTAAATGAAATTAAAAACGATCTAAATTCTTTATCCTCAAATAATCAAAATTTAATTCCATCAGATAAATTTAAATCTTTGCAGGATAAGTTTACAAAATTAAGTGTAGAAAATGATAAAAATATTGTCAATATTAAAAACCTTAATAAAAAGATTGATGAGCTGAATACCAATCTACAATCTGGTGATAATAATATTAATAATATAAAACTAGAAAATCAAAAATTAAAAAAAGATAATAAAAATTTTTTTGCTAAAAATTTAAAGTTAGATAATAGAATAACTGAACTTGAACAAATAATTATTGAAAAACAGATAGAGGCAAATTCTTATTTAGAACAAATAAAAAAATTAAAAGATAAATCTCATCACGGTAGTTAAGTTTATCTTAACTAATGTACTAATTACATCCGTCTAATAGTAGATCTCGCAAATAGGTAGTATGTGATCTATTAACATAAATATCAAAACTTTGTTTTTCTTGATTAAGGTGATTTCGAGTTATTAGTATTGGGATTTTAACAAAAATTGTTTGAGCAACTTTTAAATTATCTTTTAGAGTTTCATCAATATTTAGAATCATAAATTTTCTAAGCAACTCTGTTGTTTTATTACCCTCAATTCTAATAATTGTTTTGTTTTCCGAAATATCAGTAATACTTGTTTTTTCTGGGTTTAATCTAGTATTGAGTTCATTAAATGTTTTAATAAAATTTTCATTTTTTAAAAAACTCAAAAGCCATTCATTTGGGCTTAGCCAGATTATTTGTAAATCTGTATTTGTAATTATGGTATTTGGTTCAGTGGGAATCAAAACATCTAGAACAGATCCAGCATTACTTAAAAAATCTCTGTCTTTAGTATTTCCGCGAAGGTTAATTTTTCCAACAAATGGTAACTCTTCGATTGTTATACCATTCTTTTCTATCTTTATATTTTCTAAAACTGTGTTTCTAGATAATGTCATGCCAAGAGTCTTTCATTTTTTGGATCAATAAAAACAGGGTTAGTAATTTCAACTTCAACGCTTGTGTTTACTGTGGGAACTATAAGTTTCACTCCTTTTTTCTTGGTTCCACTTTTAACTAATGCGAGAGCTATGGAACGACCTAAATTTGGCGAATAATAACTAGATGTAATATGACCAACCATTGGCATTGGTAAAGAAGTTTCAACCTCAACTAACTGAGATCCTTCTTCCAATACGATTGATGGATCTACTGTTAGTATGCCTACTAATTGCTTCCTATCTTCTTTTACCGTGTCACTTCTAATAAGGGCTCTTTTTCCTATAAAATCATATTTCTTTTTACTTACAATCCAATTCATATCTAAATCAACTGGAGTGACAGAACCATCGGTTTCCTGACCTACGATAATATAACCTTTTTCTGCTCTAAGAACATGCATCGCTTCTGTTCCATAAGGAGTAATATTAAAATTCTTTCCTAATTCTATACATTTATTCCATAAACTAAGAGCATAGCTTGCTGGAATATTTATTTCATAGCAAATTTCTCCAGTAAAACTAATTCGCATCACTCTGCAAGAGACTTTATCAATTTCTAAATTTTTGAAGCTCATATGAGGAAATGTTTCGCTTGAAAAATCTTGATCAGGAAAAAGTAGCTCTACTATTTTTCTGCTGTTTGGACCATTCAAACTTATTGTGCCAAATTGTTCAGTCACAGAGGTAAGATAAACTTCTAGTTCTGGCCATTCTGTTTGCAGCCAATCTTCAAGTTTACTCATAACACTTGCAGCATTTCCAGTAGTAGTAGTCATCAAGTAATGATGATCACCTAAGCGAGTTGTTACTCCATCATCAATAACCATACCATCATCACCTAACATAATGCCGTAGCGACATTTACCAACTGCTAACTTTGACCAAGCGTTCGTATAAATACGATTTAAAAATTCACTTACATCTCGTCCTTTTAAATCAATTTTACCTAGTGTAGATGCATCTAATATTCCTAGACTATCTCTTGTGGCTTTAACCTCTCTATTAACTGCCTCATCCATTGTTTCATTTTTTTTTGGATAATACCAAGACCTTTTCCATTGTCCTACATCTTCAAACAATGCATTATTGTTTACATGCCAGGAATGCATAGGCGTTTTTCTCTCTATATCAAAGAATTCTTTTACGAACCTTCCTGCCATAGCTCCAAAAGTAACTGGAGTATATGGTAATCGAAAAGTTGTAGTACCTAAATGTGAAATATCTTGTCCTGTAAGTTCACTTATTATTCCCAGAGCATTTACATTACTTGTTTTACCTTGATCAGTAGCCATTCCATTAGTTGTATATCTTTTAACATGTTCTATGGATCGAAAACCTTCAGATAAAGCAGTTTTTATATCTTTAGCAGTGACATCATTTTGAAAATCAACAAACATTTTAGATTTTGAAATATTTTCTTTATTAACAATCCAAGCATTTTCTTGTTTCCCAATATTTATTCTCTCTGCATCATATAACTCTCCATCTAAGATTTTTTCCTCTTCATTTAGAAAGTCATTAACTGATGTGTAAGTTTCTTTAAGGATATTTTTTAAATCAAAGGTGCCATTACAAGCTCCTATTGATATAGTTTTTTGATGTGCTTGATCAGGCACAAAACATGAGTCTTCATCTCTAAATTTTAATTTTCCTCTAGACTGGGTAAATAAGTGAACAGTAGGTGACCATCCTCCCGACATACAAAGCAAATCACAATTTATGATTTCTACGTTGTTATCATTAATTTTTTTTATGTGTGCAGTTTTAATTTTTCTTCTACCAGTGGTATTAGAGATTATTGAACCAGAATAAATCTTTATACCAAGTTTTTTGACAATTTTTGGAAGATCACCTTCAATATTATTTCTAACATCGACAACTGCAGTAATATCAATATTATTATGATGAAAATCTATTGCTGTTTGATAAGCACTATCGTTATTTGTAAAAATAACTATTTTTTCCCCTAGATTAACACCGTAGCCATTTAGGTATTTGCTCGCACTGTTAGCTAGCATAATACCTGGTCGATCATTATTATTAAAGGTTAAAGGTCTCTCAATGGAGCCTGTTGCTAATATTACTTTTTTTGCTCTTATTTTCCAAATAATCTGTCTGACTGAGTTTTTTTTATCTTTGCCTATATTTGGCTGAAGATCTTGAATGGCTAGTAAATAATTATAGTGCATGTAAGCAAACAATGTTGTGCTTGTTATAATTTTGACATTTTGTAAATTATTTAATTCATCTAAAATTGTTTTTTTCCACTCAGTTTGACTATTTGTATTAATTTTATTTTCATAGTCATTTGAGGATAAAATTGCTCCTCCAACTTGATCTTCTTGCTCAACAAGTAATACTTTTAAATTTTTAGCTGCAGCAATTTTAGCAGCATATAAGCCACTTACACCACTCCCAACAATTAGTGTATCGCAATGATAGTGATAATGTTCATATTTATGAGGATCATCTTTTTTTGGAGCATGACCTAAACCTGCAGCTCGACGAATAAAATATTCATATGTTTTCCAAAACTTTGGAGGCCACATAAATGTTTTGTAATAAAAACCAGCGGGAAAAAAAGGCGATAGAAGATCATTAATTGCCCCTAAGTCATAATTTAAACTTGGCCACCTATTTTGAGATTTGGCAACTAAACCTTCGTATAAAACAACTTCTGTGGCTCTTCTATTAGGTTCTGTAAATTCATTCACCTCTAATTGAACAATTCCGTTTGGCTCTTCACAACCAGCAGAAATAATCCCTCGTGGTCTATGATATTTAAAACTTCTTCCAAAAAGATGAACGCTATTTGATAGCAAAGCAGAAGCTAATGTATCTCCTTCCAATCCATAATATTTCTTTCCATCAAAAGTAAATCCTATTTTTTTTGTTTGATTAAGGTTTTTATTATTTTGTAAGCGCATATGTTATTTTTTTGAAGTTGAAAAATTTCCTGAACCAATATGAGGCTCACCAGAAGGTGTTAATGGTTCATTAGATTCAAGTGGCGGAGGTTTTTCACCTATTTTGTAAATAGCTAATATTTCATCAGTGGCAGTATTTCTTGCAACATTAAACCATTGTCTACAACCAAAAGAATGATTCCACCTTTCATATTGTAATCCTTTTGTATTTTGACGAAGAAATAAATAATCAGCCCATTGATCATCACTCAAATCAGGGGGGTTTTTTGGCCTTTCAATATGAGCTTCTCCACCACACGTAAATTCTTCTTGTTCTCTCTCACCACAATAAGGACAATTAATTAGTAACATCTTAGTGAGCTACAGCTGCTGCACCATGTTCATCAACTAGCTCCCCACTTGAAAATCTGTTTATGCTAAAAGGGGCGTTTAGAGCGTGAGGTTGATCATTTGCAATAGTATGAGCAAACACCCAGCCTGATCCAGGAGTGGCTTTAAAGCCTCCAGTTCCCCATCCACAATTAAAATATAAGCCATTGACGTGAGTTTTACTAATTATAGGACTTGCATCAGGACATATATCAACGATACCACCCCAATGACGAAGCATTTTCATTCTTGAAAAAAGAGGAAATAATTCAACAATTGCCATTATTGTGTCTTCAACGATATTAAAGCCACCTCTTTGAGAATAGGAATTATATCCATCTGTTCCTGCCCCAATTACTAATTCACCTTTATCTGATTGAGAAACATACGCGTGAATTGTATTTGACATTACCACTGTATCAATAACAGGTTTTACGGGTTCTGATACCAATGCTTGAAGAGGTCTGCTCTCCAGTGGAAGTTTTATTCCTGCCATTTTAGCTATAACACTACTGTGACCTGCTGCTACAATCCCAATTTTTTTGGAATTTATTATCCCTTTTGAAGTTTCAATACCTGTAACATTTCCATTACTCATGTTTATTCCTGTGACTTCACAATTTTGAATAATATCAACACCCATTTCATCTGCTGCTCTTGCATACCCCCAAGCAACTGCATCATGTCTTGCAGTGCCAGCACGTCTTTGCAGTGTAGCGCCTAAAACTGGGTAGCGAATATTGGGGGAAGTATTAATTACTGGACAGAATTTTTTTACTTCTTCAGTATTTAGCCATTCGCAATCAATTCCATTTAAACGATTTGCGTGCCATCTTCTTTTTAACTCTCTAACGTCATGTAAGTTATGCGCAACGTTCATTACTCCTCTTTGAGAAAACATAACATTATAATTAAGCTCTTGAGACATTCCTTCCCAAAGTTTTAATGCATGATCATATATAGCTGCACTTTGATCCCATAGATAATTTGATCGAATAATAGTTGTATTTCTTCCAGTATTTCCTCCACCTATCCATCCTTTTTCAACTACAGCTATATTTTTTATTCCATGATTTTTAGCTAAATAAAACGCTGTGGTTAATCCATGGCCTCCACCACCTACAATGATAGCATCATATTCTTTTTTAATCTCTGGATTGCGCCATGCCGGTTGCCAATTCTCATGGTAACTCATTGCATTTTTTACTAGCGAAAATACAGAGTATTTTTTTGATCTTTTAATCATAATAAATTTGAAATTAACTTCTTATCAGTTTTAAAAGAGACCTTCAATTTCTCCTTGAGAATTTAGCCTGATCGAATCTGCCGCAGGTACACTCGGTAATCCAGGCATAGTCATTATTTCACCACAGACAACAACAATAAATTCAGCCCCACTTGACAAGCGAACCTCTCTAATTGGTATTGAGTGATTTGTTGGTGCACCTTTATTATTTGGATCAGTTGAAAAACTATATTGAGTTTTTGCAATACAAATAGGAAATTTTCCATATCCCGCCTCTTCAAACTGGGTTAGTTGATCCATAATTTTTTTATCAGCTATTACATCATTGGCTCTGTAAATTTCTTTTGCTATATTTCTAACCTTATCAATAAGAGGGATATTTTCTTCATAAATATATTTAAAGTTGTTTGGTTGTTCAGCTAATTCAACAACTTTATTTGCTAAATCAATTGTTCCATTACCTCCCTTTGCCCAATGTTCACAAGTAATTGCTTCTATATCAAGTTTTTTACACTCATTCTTAAGAGCTTTTATTTCTTTATCGGTATCCGCAACAAAATGATTCACTGCTACCACTACAGGTAGACCAAATTTTTGTATATTTTCTATATGGCGTTTTAAGTTAGAAGTGCCTTCAATAACAGCATCAACATTTTCTGTTTGTAAATCTTTTTTATTAACACCGCCATGCATTTTAAGGGCACGAATGGTAGCAACCAGCACAACAGCACTTGGAACTAATTCACCTTTACGGCATTTTATATCAAGAAATTTTTCTGCACCTAAGTCAGCTCCAAAACCAGCTTCTGTCACAACATAGTCACTAAGTTGTAAACTCGTTTTGGTTGCAATAATGCTATTACATCCATGCGCAATATTAGCAAAAGGACCACCGTGAATTATTGCTGGATTGTTTTCTAGTGTTTGAACTAAGTTAGGCATAAGTGCTTCTTTTAGAAGAACTGTCATAGGTCCGTGAGCATTTAAGTCTTTAGCAAAAATAGGTTTTCTCTCTCTAGTATAAGCAACCGTTATATTTCCTAATCTTCTCTCTAAATCTTCCAAATCATTAGCTAAACAAAAAATAGCCATTACTTCTGAGGCTACTGTAATATTAAAACCATCTGTGCGAGGATATCCATTGGCGACACCTCCGAGATTAGCAGTTATTTCTCTTAAAGCTCTATCATTAAGATCAACACACCTTTTCCAACTGACACGACGCACATCAATTTGCAATTTATTTCCCCAATAGATGTGATTATCAATTAAAGAGGCTAAAAGATTATTTGCAGAAGTAATTGCGTGAAAATCTCCTGTAAAATGTAAATTAATATTTTCCATTGGAACTACTTGTGCATATCCACCTCCGGCAGCACCACCTTTCATTCCAAAACTAGGACCAAGACTGGGCTCACGAAGACAAACAATACTTTGTTTTCCAATTTTACAAAGACCATCACTCAAACCAACTGATGTTGTTGTTTTTCCTTCTCCAGCAGGAGTTGGTGTAATTGCTGTAACTAAAATTAATTTTGAATTTTCTTTTTTTTCTTCGATTTTATTAAAATCAATTTTTGCAGTGTGATGACCAAATGGATGTAAGTCATTTTCATTTATGTTTAATTTTGATGCAATTTCAGAAATATTTTTTTTTGTCGCTTTACGTGCTATTTCAATGTCAGACATACAACTCCTCTAATTTGCTTGGATTTATAGATGATGTTTTTTTGTATCTAAATGTTTATTTCAGACTACGAAATAAAAATTGTTGATATATTTGATTATTATTTACTCAAATTTCTGTCCATTATAGGTCAAATCAGGCTTATTTATAGTTTTTAACCAGTCACTAGTTTTTTTTATTCCTCCAAAAGCATAAAAGTGAATTTTTTTAAATTTTGTTTTTGGGTTTTCAATTTGGTAGCTAGCTAAATCATATATTAATTTGTCAGGACTTTTAGTTGTTGCCAATTTGGTAATATTTAAAGCTTGCTTAGACAGAAATCGAATTGAGTTTCCAATACCACATGAAGTAGCATAACTAAGCAAGGTTTTTAATGTAGCTGGGCCAGGTATGCCGGCATGAATTTCAAGATTATTATCTAGACTATTCAGATGTATCTCCCATTCTTTTAAAGATTTTGCTTCAAAAAAAAATTGTGTTGCTAAATACATTTTAAAATTAGTTTTTTTGGAAAATTTATTTTTTTCAATAATAGCCTTATCTAGATCAATTTGTTTAACATCTGGGTTTCCCTCAGGGTGACCTGCCAGACCTACTTCTTCAAAATTATACTTAGATAAAAGGTCTGTTTCTAAAATTTCAATAGAGCTTGTTATACTACCTTTTTGATTGCCCCCACCTCCAATGACTAAAACTCTTGAACAACCAGACTCTTCAGATAGAGATTTAATATATTTTTCTAATTCTTCATTATTAGCAATTGTTCTTGCTGGTAGGTGAGGAATGACACTGTATCCCTCAAGTGTAAGTTTTTTTGCAGTATTAATTACTTTATCCATTTCTTCATCGGGAAGATATGTCACATAAATGTTACTTTTTTTATCAACCAAATCAGAAAATTTTCCATATTTTGCATAAACATTAGGTGTAGTTTCTATTGAGCAATTAGCTAATAGGTTTTGTGAAGCTTCAATATGTGTATTTGTCATAGAAATAAATGTCAGGTTATTATATTGAGATAATTAAATGATAAAGTCTAAATTTACTATTATTACTTTTTATCAATTTAAAAAAATAGATGATATTTTAATAATCAAAAATGAACTAGCTCACTTTTGTAAATTTAATAAAATAAAAGGTACTATAGTTTTGGCAGAAGAGGGTATTAACGGAACTATTGCCGGTGTCTCCGAAAGTATAATAAAGTTTGAGTCAATTTTATTAAGTTTAGGATTTTCTAATTGCAACTCTAAATTTTCATATTCTAAATTTATGCCATTCTTTAGGCTGAAGGTGAGAAATAAAAAAGAAATTGTTACTCTTAGATCTAAGGTTGTCGATACTGAAAATATAACTGGAAAAAAAATTAAACCAAAGGACTGGAATAATCTTATATTAGATCAAGAAACTATTTTGATTGATGTGAGAAATAATTTTGAAGTTGAGATGGGAACATTTAAAAATTCCTTAAATCCAAATACTAAAAGTTTTACAGAGTTTAAAAACTATATAAAAAATAATTTAAACAAATCAAAAGATAAAAAAATTGCTATGTTTTGTACAGGCGGAATACGGTGTGAAAAAATTTCATCCTATATGATAAAAAAAGGATTTAAAAACGTAAATCAACTCAATGGAGGTATTTTAAGTTATTTAGAAAAAACTACTTATGAAAATTCATTATGGAATGGAGAATGCTTTGTGTTTGACAATAGAGTCTCTGTTAAAAATGAACTCAAAGATGGCTCATATGAGCTTTGTCATGCATGCCGATATCCACTTTCTCAAGATATGCTTAAATCAAAAAAATACAAAAAAGGAACATCATGTCCTAATTGCTATGGCAAAGTAAGTGAGTTAAAGAAAAAAAGTTTAAAAGACAGAAGAAAGCAAATTACAGTTGCAAAGAAAAAAGGACTCTATAGCCCCTATATAAAGCAAACAGTTAATGATCTTTAAAAAATACTTTATTTAGATAATTTTTAATATATAGGACCCTCATGGCAAAGAAAACTTCATATGCACTTAAGCAGCTTATCCCAGAAGAAAATCCTAAAACAGGAACAAAATATATTGTTAGAAAACCAACAAAGGGTATGAAAGTTGCAGAAAAATTGAGGTTAAAAAAATACGACCCCGTTCTCAAAAAGCATGTATGGTTTGTTGAGAAAAAAATGCCTCCACATAGTAAGTAAAATTTTCTTTTTTTATAAGTATTCTAACCTATCTTCATATTTATGGCAGATAAAATAGGAATTCACTGGTTTAGGTTAGATTTACGCCTCAATGATAATCCTTCACTTATTTATCTAAACAAGGAAGTTGATAAAATTATACCTGTATTTATATATGATGAAAATATCGAATTGGGTCAGGCATCTAAATGTTGGCTAGAAAAATCATTAGAAGTTATACATAATGAATTACGCAGACTTGAAAGTAAACTTTATATTTTCAAAGGGGATCCAAAAAAAATTATTAATAAAATTATTTTGGAAAATAACATATCCAGTGTTAGTTGGAACAGATTATATGATAAGCACTCTATTGAAAGGGACAAAGATATAAAATCATCTCTGATCAAACAATCAATCGACTGTAATTCTTTTAATGGATATTTGTTATCAGAGCCATGGGAAATTAAAAATAAATCTGGAAGTTTTTTCAAAGTTTTTACACCTTTTTGGAAAACTAATTTTGAAACATTGAGTAAAAAAATAGTTTCAAACTCATTAAAAAAATATAATTTTTATAATAAAGATATTACCTCTGTTCTAAAAATTGATGAATTAAAACTAAATACACCAAAAAAAGAATGGATGAATAAAATACTTTCCTATTGGGAGATTGGTGAAAGCGCCGCTAAAGTAAAACTTCAAAAATTTATAAATAACAAATTATCTAATTATGGTACTGGTAGAGATAGACCTGATACTGACTTTACTTCAAAATTATCTCCTCATTTACATTTTGGTGAGATTTCTCCTAAAACAATTTTTACTGAAGTAATGAAATCTAATATTGATGACAATAATAAAAAAAAATTTTTATCTGAAATTGGGTGGAGAGATTTTTCTTATAATCTTCTATTTAATTATCCAGAAATGACGGAGCTTCCAATACAATCAAAATTTATAAAATTTCCATGGTTAAAAGATAAAAAAAGTTTGGAAACTTGGAAGCATGGAAAAACTGGAATTCCTATTGTTGATGCAGGAATGAAAGAGCTCTATGAAATGGGCTGGATGCATAACAGAGTAAGAATGATCGTTGGTTCATATTTAACAAAAAATCTCTTACTTCATTGGAAGGAGGGAGAACGATGGTTTTTTGATACTTTGGTTGATGCGGACATTGGCTCAAATTCAGCAGGATGGCAATGGATTTCAGGAAGTGGAGCAGATGCGAGTCCATATTTTAGAATCTTTAATCCCATATTACAAGGTAAGAAATTTGACCCTAGAGGAGATTATGTAAAAAAATTCTTACCTTCTTTTAACAAAATCCCAGAGAAGTTTATTCATTCTCCATGGGAGATGTCAATTGAGGAACAAGAAAAATATAATTTTAAATTAGGACGAGATTACCCCAAACCAATCGTTGATTTAAAAGATACAAGAAAAAGAGCTTTAGCTGCTTTTAAAAAAATAAGTGTATAATAATCAAAAAAAAAAAATTGCTGTAATTGGATCAGGAATTTCTGGAATAAGCGCCTCTTATTTACTTTCCTCAAAATATGATGTCCATTTATTTGAAAAAAATAATTATTTAGGTGGCCATACTAGGACAATCAAAGTATCTACAGATAATAATCTTTCAATTGATACCGGCTTTATAGTATTTAATGATAGAAACTATCCAGATTTAATTAAATTTTTTGATCATTTAGGTGTGCAAACAACTAATTCTGATATGTCTTTTGCCGTTTCAGATGTTGACTATAATATTGAGTATGGAGGAAAAAATTTAAAATCTTTATTTGCTCAATACAAGAATATTTTTAATATAAACTATCTAAAAATGATCTATGAAATTTATCGTTTCTATAAATTATGTAAATATACAAAGTTAGATAATATAACTAATAATTATACTATTGAAGATTTTCTCCAAAAAAATCATTTTTCACAATATTTAATAGAACTGCACATTTACCCCTTAATATCATCAATATGGTCAGCTAATCAGAGAGATATAAGTAATTTTCCTCTGCAGTTATTTTTAAACTTCTTTAATAATCATGATTTATTCAATTTTAAAGATAGACCACAGTGGAAGTTTGTTCAGGGTGGAAGTAATTCATATATAAAAAAAATTATAGATTTGGATAAATTTAGTTTTAGTCTTAATACAAAAATAGAGAAGATAACTCGTTCTGAAAATAATATCAAAATCATCAACAATGATAATGAAATTGAATTTGATTACATTATTATTGCAACTCATGCAGATCAAGCTTTACAAATAATTAATAATCCTACTAACAATGAAAAGGAAATTTTATCAAAGTTTGACTATACTAAAAATAGAGCATATCTTCATTCAGATAGATCAATGATGCCAAAAAATAATAAAACTTGGTCTAGTTGGAATTTTATTAAGAATGAAAAAGCAAATACAAACTTTACTCTAACTTATTGGATGAATAATCTTCAAAAATTAGAAACTAGCAAAGAATATTTTGTTACAATTAATCCAGAGAAGATTCCTGGAGATACTCATAATGAAACTTATTTTACACATCCTAAATTTAATTTACAAACCATGAAGTCTCAAACTAAATTAAAAGACTTACAAGGTATTAACAATACATTCTTTTGTGGAGCATATCATGGTTATGGTTTTCATGAAGATGGAATTCAATCAGCTGTTTATATCTCAAAGATGTTGGGTATTGATATACCGTGGAAAAGAGATAATAATTTTTATAATAGGTTATTATATTAATTCTCATGAACACCAAGATTATACTTTCTTCTATAGTTCATAAACGTTATGACAGGATTCAACATTTTTTTAAGTATAAAGTTCCAAGCTTATTTATCGATTTAGATGAGCTAGAAGTTATAAAATCTAAATCAAAGATCTTTTCAATAAATTCCTTTAATATATTTTCCTTCTATGACGAAGATCATGGATATAGGGATGGAAGATCAATAGATGAATTTATTAAAGATAAGTTAAAAAGTTATAATGTTAAATTCAATAAATTAAAAATTAAGATACTTTGTTTTCCAAGAATTTTTGGTTATGTATTTAATCCTCTCTCAATAATTTATTGCTATGATGAAGATAAATTAATTTCAATATTTTATGAGGTAAAAAATACCTCGAATGAGCAACATACCTATTTCTTTAGAAGAGGGCAAAATAATAATTTAATAACTTTAAAACATGAGTGTGAAAAAAATTTTTACGTTTCTCCTTTTATTGGAATGAGGGGTAAATACTGTTTTACAAATAAACTTACTAATGACTATTTAAATATTATTATAGACCTATATGATAGTGATAATAAGAAAATACTCATGGCCTCTCAGTCTGGAAAATTTACCGCTTTTAAAGCTTCAAAGTTATTAAAGTATAATTTTTTAAATCCATTATTAGGTTTTAAAGTTATGTTGGCAATCTTATTTGAGGCTATAAGAATTACTTTTAAAGGTGGGAAATATTATGCTAGAGAAAAAAAATCTAAAGACACAATTTCTTTTGAAGGAAGCTTTTAATGAATAATAATAGTAAATTTCAGCAACCATTTGAGCTTGTAACGCAAAAATTTCTATCAAAAATTAAATATGGAGAACTGACAGTAAAATTTCCATCTGGCTCTGTTAAAACTTTTAAAGGCAATGATAATAATTATATAGCAGATTTAACTATAAATAATTACAAGTTTGTTTCTAAGATTTTAAAGAGAAAATCAGTTGGGTTTGCAGAGTCTTATATGGATGGAGATTTTAGTTCTTCTAATTTAACAAATTTATTATTGCTTGCATTTAGAAATGAAAATGATTTTTTAGAAAATTTAAAATCAAATATTTTTTTTAATATTTATTCAAAATTTAAACACTTTCTCAATGAAAATACTAAGTCTCAAAGTAAAAAGAATATTGAATATCATTACGACTTAGGGAATAACTTTTATACTCAATGGTTAGATCGTAGTATGACATATTCATCAGCATATTTTGAAAAAGAAAATGATAATCTGTTTGATGCTCAATTAAATAAATATCAAAAAATTGCAGAAACCCTTAATTTGAATGAGAATTCTAAAGTTTTAGAAATTGGTTGTGGTTGGGGCGGCTTTTCAACTTATGCAGCTAAGAACTTTAAATCTAAAATTGATGCAATTACAATATCTAAAGCTCAATTTGAGTATGCGTCAAATAAAATTCAAAAAGAGGGTTTGGGTGAAAAAGTTGCAATTAAGTTAAAAGATTATAGAGATATTGACTCACAATATTCAAATATAGCTTCTATAGAAATGTTTGAAGCTGTAGGAAAAAAATATTGGGAAAAATATTTTGATGTTGTTAAAAATTCATTAGTTAATTCTGGTAAAGCTGCCCTGCAAATAATTACCATAGATGAAAAGAGATCATTTAATTATCATAGTCAACCTGACTTTATTCAACAATATATTTTTCCTGGCGGCATGCTTCCAACTAAAAAAGAGCTTTTAGAAATTAACCAAAAAGTTGGTCTTGATTTTAGTGAAATAAAAAGTTTTGGTCTATCATACGCTAAAACTCTTAATATGTGGAATAATCAGTTTCAAAACTCATGGCAAGATTTACTTCAATTGGGTTTCAATAACAGATTCAAAAGAATGTGGGAATTTTACTTTGCTTATTGTGAAACAGGCTTCATAAGTAAATCAACTGACGTATCACATTTCCTTGTAAATAAATGAGTAAAATTAAGATTTTTTCAATGCTTTCAGGTTATCAATTAACTTGGTTAATGTGCGTCTTTGGAGAGTTGTGGTATAATAGTTATATTCCAGGTTTAATATGTGGTTTATTGTTTTTAGCTATCTTCTTTTTAAGCTCAGCAAATAGAAAGAAAACTATTCAAATAGTTTTTTTAATTTCTTTAATAGGATATTTATTTGATACAAGTTTGGTGTTTTTTGAAATTTATAATTTTCAAACATCTTTATATGTTGGTGTGTTGCCAATATGGATGCTTGTGTTATGGCCAAGCTTTGCGATCTTATTTGATGAAATTTTATTTTTTTTATCTAAATATAAAATAATTGCCGTTGTAACCAGTGGTGTTCTTGGTCCATTAACTTATTTTGCAGGAAGTCCTCTTGGATTAATAAGTATAAATAATTTGTTTTTATTTTCGATTTTAATGATAGTTTTTTGGGCAATCCTAATGATTTTTTATTTAAATTATATAATAAAATTAAAATTTAATTAGTTTCACCTTCAGATTTTGTTTCAGCTTCAGATTTTGTTTCAGCTTCAGCTTCAGCTTCAGCTTTATCTTTTTTATTTTTTGCTCTGTTTAAAGCTTTCTCAAGATCCTGATAAGTGCACAAACCTGTATCCATAGGGCTTTTAGACTCAAGAACAGCTTCTCTATAAGTTCCGTTACGAATTGCATCGACGGTATTTTTGGTTGAGCCTGTAAGCTTTGCTATTTGTGAACTGCTTAGCTCTGAAGGATATCTTTTAATTAACCATAAAATAGCAAAAGGCTTTTCCTGTCTTAGAGAAAGAGGAGTATACTTAGTATCTTTTTTTCTAGGAGGGAGAGACTCAATTGTTTTTGAAGATACAAGTTCTAATCTAGCTGACTCATCAGCTTCACATCTTTTGATTTCCTCTTTTGTAAGTTGTTTATTGTCAATAGGATCATAACCACGCATACCAACAGCTACCTCTCCATCAGCAATTCCCTGAACTTCAAGCTCATGAAGACCACAAAACTCTGAAATTTGAGTAAAAGAAAGTGATGTATTATCAATCAACCAGATTGCAGTTGCTTTGGGCATTAATGGTAATTTCATAGTTAATCCTTCTAATTAAAAAAAAACTCTTATAAATATATTCTATTTATTTTATATAAAATAATTGCATATGAATGAATTTTTAGAATTTGAGGAGAACAAAAAAACTATCAAATCTATCAATCTTGATGATTTTAGTGTTGAGGACCTAGATAAATACACATTAGAGCTCAAAAATGAGATTGATAGAGTCAATATGGAAAAGGTTAAGAAGCAAAAGTTAATTAGTGAAGCTGAAAATATATTTAAGTAAATACTAAACTTTAAGACCTTTAAATCTTTTTTGGAATCTAGCTACTTGACCTTCTGATTCATTGATATTGGCCTTTCCACCAGTCCAAGCCGGATGAGATTTGGGATCAATCTCAAGTTTTAGAGTATCATTTTCTTTGCCCCAGGTTGATCTAGTCTTAAAAGTAGAACCATCTGTCATTTGGACGTTTATTTCATGATAATCTGGATGTATTTTTTTTCTCATTTTGAACGCTTATAATTATATCTATTTTAAAGTAAAGTAAGATTTTCTAACAACTTTTCATGAATTAAGGTGTTTGAGACTAAAATATCCCTAGATTTAGTAGTCCAATTATTTCCTTGTGGCTCAGTTATACGCCCTCCTGCTTCTTTAACGAGTAAAACTCCAGAAGAGACATCCCACAAATTTAGATCTTTTTCCCAAAATCCATCTATTTTCCCAGACGAAACATACGCAAGATCTAATGCTGCTGCTCCAAACCTTCTAACGCCTGCTGTTAATCTAGAGATTTTTTCTAATTCCTTGTAATAATCAGAGTAAATTCTTTTTCCAAAAGGGGCTCCTGTTCCTATTAAACACTCATTCAGATCTTGTCTTTTTGAAACTCTTATTCTTTTATTATTGCACCATGCGCCTTTTCCAAGAGAGGCCCAATAAAATTCATTTAAAATTGGATTATAGATTATGCCATCGGTGATTTTTTCATTTACAATTTTGCCAATTACAATAGCTACATGTGGAATTCCGTGAATAAAATTTGAAGTTCCATCAATAGGATCAATTACAATAGTATCTCCTTCGCCTTTAATAGAGCCTGACTCTTCTGTTATAAAATTAGCATTAGGATAATAATACTTTAGGGTTTCTAGAAGTGACTGTTCGACTTTTAGGTCAGCACTTGTAACAAAATCCCCAATACTTTTTGATTTAATTTGTAGATTTTCTATTTCCCCAAAATCACGTGCTAATATTCTCCCAGCTTTTTTAGCTGCCTTCTCAAATATATTTATTGTTGAGGGCAGCATTATTTTTTTGCTTTTTCAAGATAACTAGAATCAGCAGTACTTATTACTACAAAATCCTCAGTTGAGATAAATGGAGGGACAGATGTTTTTATTCCACCAGTTAATAACGCAGGTTTATAGGAAGACGCAGCAGTTTGTCCTTTAACTACTGCCTCAGTTTCCTCAACTTTAAGTGTTATACTCTCAGGAAGTTCCAAACCTACAACTGAGCCTTCATAAAATTGAAGGTTAATATTATCATTTTCAATAAAGAATTTTGATTGTTCAGTAGAAATTATATCATCCCCAATTTCAATTTGCTCATAAGTTGTGTTATCCATGAACATAAATTTATTACCCTCTGAGTAAAGATACTGGCATATTTTTTCATCAAGAATTGCTCGCTCAACACTCTCTGAGGATCTAAACCTTTCATTCATTTTTGTACCTTCACGTATTTCTTTCATTTCAACTTGAAGGTAAGCGCCACCTTTTCCCGGTTGTGTGTGTTGTGTTTTTAAAACTCGCCATAACTTGGAATTGATTTCTAAAATATTACCTACTTTAATTTGATTTCCATCGATTTTCATTTTTTTCCTTAGAATACAATTTTCTTAATTTTAGTTTTATATTTTTTCTATTTCTGCAATCTACTATATTAAAAGTAGGATTTAATAAAACTCTATTTTTGTATGCTATATTTTTGATTTTTGATAAAATTATTGAATTGGTTTTAAGCTTTAAATAGTTAATTTTTTTATTTGCCATATTTATGGCAAGACTGTGATCAGAACCACAATCTATAAACAGTTTAAAACTTGATTTACCAAATTTAGAGATTAATATTTTTTGAAAAGTTAAAATAAATTCAGCCCCAAAACCTAAAAGAAAATATTTTTTAAAATGCAAAATTGGTTTTATTTTATAAACTTTACTCACTAAAATAATACACTCAGCTTCCTCTAAAGTATTAATAGTAAAAGCAAATATTTTTTTGTTCACCTATAAAAGTTTTTTAAGATCAAGCATTGTATCTATCATTCTGTTTGAAAATCCCCATTCATTATCATACCAAGACAATACTCTACAAAATTTGCCATTTAGAACTTGTGTTTGAGTCAAGTCAAACACTGAACTACTAGAGTTATGATTAAAATCAATTGAAACTAATGGTAGTTTATTTGTTGTTAAGATATTTTTAAGATTTCTGGTTTTGCTTGCTTGAGTCATTAATTTATTAATTGCTTCAACAGAGGTTTTTTTCTTTGAAGTAAATGTTAAATCAATCAATGATACATTTGGGGTGGGAACTCTAATTGCAGTTCCATCAAGTTTCCCTTTCAGCTTTGGAAGAACTAAACTCAAAGCTTTTGCTGCACCAGTAGATGTAGGTATCATTGATATTGCTGCACCTCTCGCTCTCCTAAAATCACTATGCGTTTGATCAACAGTTCTTTGATCACCTGTGTAGCTGTGTATTGTGGTCATAAAACCATTTTCAATACCAACCCCTTTATCTAAAACCATAGCAACAGGAGCCAAGCAATTTGTAGTACATGAGCCATTAGAAATAACATTGTGCTTTTTTTTCAACATTTGATTGTTAACGCCTTGAACTATAGTAGCATCAACATTTGATCCTGGTGCTGAAATAATTACTTTTTTTGCACCAGCATTAATGTGCGCGCTAGCCTTTTCTTTTGAAGCAAAAACACCGCTGCATTCTAATACAATATCAACATTTAGTTTTTTCCAAGGTAAATTCAAGGGATCTCTCTCACTGAAAAATTTTATTGTTTTATTCTTATATTTTAATCCATCTTTAGTTTTATTAATTTGAATAGGAAGTTTTCCATGGACACTATCATATTGCATTAAATGTAAACTTGAGTCTAAACTGCCTAATTCATTTATTGCGACTATATCAATACCCTTTAAATTTTTTTCTAAAAAAGCTCTAAAAACTAATTTTCCTATTCTACCAAAACCATTAATTGCTACCCTCATTATCTTCCTCTCTTATTTTAAAATTTTAATTGTAATTGAATTTTCTCGCAAATATCATCAGACGTTATCCCAAAATGTTTGTAGATATCCTTGTATGGACCACTTGCTCCAAAAGAACTCATCCCAATAAAATTTTTATGATTAATGTATCTTTCCCATCCATTTATGACTCCAGCCTCAACTGCAAAAAGTGGTTTTTTGCCTATAATTTCTTTTTTATAATGCTCATCTTGTTTTTCAAATAACTCCATTGAAGGGAATGATATAACTCTTAAATTAATATTTTTTTCTTCTAAT
>CABXEZ010000001.1 GCA_902511405.1 uncultured Alphaproteobacteria bacterium | reverse complement strand
GGAGGTAAAAAAGGTATAGAGCTATCAAAAAAAAATATTTTCTTATGGTTTAAAAAATTTAAATATAATAAAAACTTTCTTTGGGATTCTGACCTTGCCTCAAACAGATTTATTAACCTAATATATAGTTATGATTTTATTTGTTCGAATTCAAATCCAAAAGAAATTACACAAGTGAATTTAGTTTTAAATTTTCATATTAAAAGAATTAGTTTTGAGATTAGTTTAAAAAACTCAGATGAATTAAATTCTAATGAAATTCTTGCCTTAGTGTTGATCGAATGTTGTAAAAATTCATTAAGTACAAAATTAAATACTAAAATAGACAATATGATTAATTTACAAATAGATGAAAACTCGATGCACAAAAGTTATAATATTTTAGAACATGCTAAATTTTTGAATAATTTAATTGAGATACGTAACATTTTTTTATACTTTAACATTAAAGCATCTGCAGTTTTTACTAACAGTATTTTAGCAATGACTTCTGTTCTAAAAACATACCAACATGATGATAAATCTTTACCTTTGTTTAATGGATGTAATAATAACTATAATAAAGATATAGAAAAAATTTATGAAAAAGAGCAGTTTGTAAAGACAAAAATACTAACTAATTTTAAAAATGGGATTGCTATTTACAAAGATTTAAAAAAAATTCTTTTTTTTGATGTCGTTCAACCTTCTAATCTAGGATTTCATAAAGATCTAAGTGCTGGATCTTTGGCAATTGAAATAAGCGCTTGTGGAGAAAAAATAATAACAAATTGTGGAGGATCAGAAATTGGAGGGAAAAACCCAGCCTACCTAAAATATAGTGCTGCACACTCAACAATTGTGTTAGATAATACGAATATAAGTGAAATAAAAGAAAATAGTTTTAGTAGAAATTTTATAAAAAAAGTTAACCTTGAAACAAAAGATGATGAAAGTTTACTGACGTTATCAGGAACACATAATGGTTATTTAAGAAATTATAAAAAAATATGTAAGAGAACATTGTTTATAAGCAAAGATAAAGAATTATTAAAGGGTGAGGATACAATTATTTCAGCAAAATCAATTATTGAAAAGAATGTATATCATGTTAGGTTTCATTTAATGCCAGAAATTTCAACAACAATTACTGAGAATAAAAAAAATATTATATTAAAAACTAAAAAAAATAATATTTGGATGTTTAGGTCAAATAAAGAAATGATAATAGAAAAAAGTATTTTTATAAGAAATGACATAGCTAATGAAACAACTCAGATTGTAATAAGCGGTATAACTTCTTTACTAAATACGAAAATAGAATGGTCATTAGAAAAGATATGAAAAGAAACGCCCTTATATCTGTTTACGACAAGTCTTCACTTAGAAAAATATGCCAGGTATTTAATAAATTTAATATTGGAATTATATCTACAGGAGCTACAGCAAAAAAAATTAATTCTCTTGGTTGCAAATGTACAGAAATATCAAATTTAACAAAATTTAAAGAAATCTTAGATGGAAGGGTAAAAACTCTAAATCCCAAAATTCATGCTTCAGTTTTATACAAAAGAAACAACCCTAAACATGAAAAAACTTTTAAAAAACTTAGATTTCCAATTATAGATTTTGTAATTGTAAATTTTTATCCATTTACAAAAATATCAGATAAAGAAAATTCAGAAAATAAAATAGAAATGATAGATATTGGTGGTCCCTCAATGATAAGGTCAGCTAGTAAAAATTTTGAGTCTGTGACAACAATATGTGATAAAAAATTTTACGATCACCTCGTTAATGAATTAATAAAAAATAAAGGCTTTACTACGTTAGCTTTTAGAAAAAAAATGGCAGAAAATAATTTTAAATTAACCAGCGATTATGATTTATCTATTTTTAAATGGTTTAATGGAAATAAAAAGAGAGTAAAAAATAATAAAATTAAAATTAAATATGGCGAGAACCCTAATCAAAAAGCTTATTATTTAGCAAAAACTAAATCTAATCTTTTTACGTCTCAACTTGGAGGTAAAGATTTAGGCTATAATAATATTTTAGATATAAGTGAGGGGTTGAGTTGTTTAAATGAATTTAATGAACCTACTTGTGTAATTATAAAACACAATAACCCATGTGGTGTAGCATCAGCTGAAAACATAAAAAATGCTTACCTCAAAGCTCTAGGGTCTGATCCTTTAAGCGCTTTTGGAGGGGTTGTTTTATTTAATAGAAAAATAGATAGTGAACTAGCCAAAATACTCATTAACAATTTTTATGAAGTTGTAGTAGCAAGTAAGTTTAACAAAGAATCTCTAAAAACTCTTAAATCAAAGAAAAGACTAATAATAATTGACTCTTCTGAGTTAAAAGAAAAAAACAATAAGATACATAAATCCGTAAACTCTGGAGTTTTATACCAAGAATTCAATTCATATAAAATTTCAAAATCTAAAATTAAATTGGTCTCAAAAAAGAAATCACCTAACAAGATATTGGATGATTTAATTTTTGCTTATAAAGTTGCTAAACATGTTAAATCTAATGCGATAGTTTTAGCAAATAATAAACAAACTCTTGGTATTGGGGCAGGACAAATGAGTAGAGCAGATTCAACAAAAATTGCAATAATGAAATACCGTAAATTTTTTAAACACAAATACTTTGTTTGTGCATCTGATGCTTTTTTTCCATTTACTGATAACATACAAAGGTTATTAAAACTAAAATGCGCAGGTATAATTCAACCAAGCGGTTCTATAAATGATAAAAAAGTTATAGACTATGCAAACAAAAAAAATGCATCTCTTTATTTTATTAAGCACAGAGTTTTCAAACATTAAAACTAATGAAAATTAATTACATTGCAATTATTCTTAAAAAATTTCCTGATATAGCAAGTGGGAGAAAAAATTTTAAATTTTTTGAAAAAAGAATTAATAAAAACCTTATATTAACTAAAAAATATTTTAAAAATAAGTACAAGGTTTAAAAATATAATTATATATATTTATTAAAATTTATAATATGAACAGTAATATGCATTTATTTTTTTCAACTCCAATTTGGGCTTCAAAAATTGATAATTATGAAAAAACAAATCAAAAAATGCTCAAATATATAATTGATTTGCAAAATAACAATCCTGAGGGAATTTTAAAAAGTAATTTTAAAGGATGGCACTCAGAAGACTTTAATATGAAGGATGAACAACCAATAAATTTTATAAATTCTATTAAAAACAACATAAACACTGCTTTGAATGATATGGGTTGGGACCTAGCAAACCAGTCTGTTAAAATAAAAAGCGTTTGGGCTATAATAAATGAAAAAGATGCATGGAATCAAAAACATCATCATAGTAATAGTGATTTAAGTGCGGCATATTATGTTTCTGCTCACGATAATTGCGGTGATATTGTTTTTTATGACCCAAGACCGGCTCCAGTTCATAATCACCCAATATCAAAATCTCCAAATAATCTTAATGCAACCGTTAATTCAGTCAAGCCCGAACCAGGAATGCTAGTATTATTTCCAAGCTATTTAGAACATTCGGTAAACCCTAATTTGTCGAATGAAAAAAGAATTGTAATAAGTTTTAATCTATCTTTAGAGCGAAATTAGAAACCTAAAACTAAGCAATAATTTATTCTCTAATTTTATTCAGGAAAACCTCAATATTAATATTTTTATCCTGAAGTTTGTTTATTATTTCTTTTCCCATAATACCAACAAAATGAAAAAAATTAGGCTTATTTATTTTTTTTGAATTCGCTAAAAAAGGCATGTAGTTCCATTCACTTCCAATTTCTGTAAATATCTTTTTATTTTCAATAATAAACTCATTAAGCAACATGTTATCAGAATTTTTTCCTTTAGGTCTATGTTTTTTTTCTAACCTCTGAATCATATATGAAGACAATTGTTTTGCTGTTAGATTATCACAAAAAGTGACACCAGAATTAAAATATCCATATGTATTATCCAGGTTGTTTATCTCTCTAAAAATTCTAGATGAATTTCCTTCTGGTTCTCTTACATTTCCTAATCCATTAAATTCAGGTAACCGTTCAGCGTCAGGAAAAATGTAAACGTCATTATCAATGTAGATGGTATAATCATAATTATTATTAAAATGAAAATATCTTTCAAATGAATAATGCTTAAACTTAGTTGCTAAAAAATCAAATTCTCCATATTTTTTTTCATATTCACTCTCGTGAATTAAAAGATAATCGTAATCAAACTTTTCACAATATTTTTTAACTGAGGGAATAAAAATCTTTCTTATTGGATCAATTGTTTTACTTTCACCCCATTGAGTCCCATTACCAATATCAATTTGTAAAATTAAGTGCTTATTAATCATTTATGATCACATTATATTTTGATTACAATTATAAAAATATATAATTAATAATTAATTTGTACAAATTAAAAATAAAGTATTTAGTTAACAAGAGTAATAGCTGATACTTGATTAGTATAAATATTATATTGATAAAATTATTATATATTTTAAAATAGAATCTAATCTTATTAATAACAAATATGGAACTTGAAGATTTTCGCAGATTTATAGAAAGTTCCCTTAAAAAAATGGACTCAGGCTTCTATTATGATGCCTTACCTAATTTAGAAAAAATTTTAAGATCAGATTTTTTTAAAAAACTTAATACTAAAGATCAGCTTTTTATAAGGAAAAGGACAAGTTGGATTCAATTATCACTTGGACATTATGAAGCGGGATGGAAAAACTTTGCATATAATTGGTTAAAAAACTCTCAGAAATTTGAAAAAATTAATAATCAAAATAATAAAATTAAATACTTAATTGACTTTGGCCAAATTAAAAATGATGAAAAAGTTCTTATTTGGAATGATGGAGGGTATGGAGACTTTATATACCAACTAAGACTTATAAAATATTTTAATAAGTCAATAAAATTTAAAATATATGATAGTAAAATGAGCCATCTTTTAAGAAATAAAAACCTTATAACTAAAGATGCTAGTGGTTTTAGTTGGCATTTACCCCTTAATGAAATACCCCGAATAATTAACTACAACCCCCTAAAACATAATGATTTTGACTATAATTACCTAATTGAGCCTAACAAAGATATAATAGATTTTAGCAATTGTGTTGGGCTTACATATAAAACAGATACAAGTGAAAAAAAGTCAATAGATTATAAATTATTTGAAAAACTTTTTATAAAAAAGAAAAATATAAAGTTTTTAATTTTACAAAAACCAATTGATGAATGTGAAAAAAAATTTTTTTCAAATTTTTCAAACGTAAACATTATTGATAATTTTGATAATAATTTTATTTTTAAAGATACGTTTAATATTGTTAGTTCACTTAAATTTCTAATATCTATTGATAGTGCTATAACTCATATAGCTGGATATCATGGTAAAAAAAACTACCTTCTTTTAAGCTATCCAAGCTCATTCTATTGGGGATACAGCGAAAAAAGAAGTGTGGAATATAAAAATCACTTTTTACTTCGTCAATCTTCTTCGTTAGACTGGCAGTCAGTTGTTAATGATTTGATAAAAGAAATATAAGTAAATTTGAATAAATTAACTTTTAATATATGATCTCATAATGAATTTTAAAATTTGGTTTGATGAAGTGCTGTCCAAATTAGATAAAAGAGCAATATCCTTTAAAAAAATAATTAAATATCTTGATGATTTGCCTGATCCTATAATTATTCTTGAAACTGGCTGTTTAAGGAAAATTGATAATTTTTCAGGAGATGGTCAATCTACTCTAATATTTGATAAATACACTCAATCCAGAGGGAATGGGTCGAGAGTTTATTCAGTTGACATAAACGAACAAAATGTAAATTTATGTAAATCATTAGTAAGTGATAAAGTATATTTAAAAAAAGAAGATAGCGTTAAATTTATTTCTGATTTTCACAATCAAGTTGGTTATAATAATAAGCTGTCTTTATTATATTTAGATTCATTTGATGTAAATTGGGATTATCCTCTAGAGTCCTCGGCTCATCATCTAAAAGAACTTACCGCATCAATACCCTATATTAATAAAAATACTTTAGTTGTGGTTGATGATGCTCCAATAAACTTATTAGGTTACAGAGATGAGAAAAATAATTTTAAATTTATAAAAGATGCAAGCGTGGGGGGAAAGGGGTATCTTATTCATGAGTACGCGAGGTCAGTCAATGCAGATTTATTCTTTTCTCACTACCAAGTAGGTTATAAAAATATTGTTAAAAGCTAAAATATTATAAAAACTTATCTATTTAAATTTTAATGCTAATCTCATCTAACAAAACAAACTAATAATGAATAAAAATATATTTTGGATAAGTTCCTACCCCAAAAGTGGAAACACTTTGGTAAGAGCTATCCTTACAGGCTTATTTTTTTCAAAAGAGGGAAAGGTTGAATTTGAAGATATGAAACATATCGGTTTGTTTGAGACAACAAGAAGATTAAATTTCATAAAATCAATAAATGAAGAAGATTTTTATAATCTAGGTGATCTTAAAGTTCTTTCAAAGTATTGGCAAAAAATTCAAACCAACCAAGAGTTAAAAATTGAAAAAGGTTTTGGTTTTCTTAAAACACATTCATGCTTAGTGTCGATAAAAAATAACTTGTTTACTAACAAAGATATTACAAAAGGATATATATATGTAATTAGAGACCCAAGAGACTTAAGTATTTCTTGGGCTCATCACTCAAATTATGGCATTGATCAATCTATTGATTTTCTATCCAACCCATTATCAGTACTAAAATGGATAAATAAAAGCAAATATAGTTTAGTTCCAAAGAATATATTCCCTCTTCAATTTATTTCGTCGTGGAGTGAACATGTTAAATCGTGGACAGAAAATGATATCGGTATTCCAAAGTTAATTATTAAATATGAAGACTTAATTATGGACAAAGAATTAATTATTAAAAAAATAATAAAATTTTTTGATGAAAATTTTGGAGTAAAAATAAATAATCCTAACAAAAGATTAGAAAATATTCTTAAAACAACAAGTTTTAGTTATATGAAAAACATGGAAACCAAAAACAGCTTTGATGAAGCTATGCCTTGGGTTGATTTTTTTAGAGAAGGTAAAAAAGAACAATGGAAAAAAATATTAACAAAAGAGCAAAAGTTAAAAATTGAAAAAAATTTTAAAAATTATATGTTAAAGTTTGGTTATTATTAAAAATAAATTAGATATAATAAATTTAAGAAAAAATTAAAAAACAGCAGGCAAGGTTTTTAGGAGATTTGGAGCGGGCGAAGGGATTCGAATACTTCACTCACTTTAGGTTTATAATAGTTTTCAACGATTTTTGAGAAAAGTGCATTGAAGGTGTATTGTATTTTCATTGAGTTTATTGTTGATTACGATACAGCAACAAACTGTTTTCTTTCAGTCGCACAAATAACATATGGAGATATGTTTGAAAATTTAGGTCTTATGTCATTAATTATCTTTTTCCAATCGTTAGCGGACTTAATGCAGAGGTGAACGTTTCTTCCGTCTGGTAAGATTTTTTTAGCAGGATAACATGCTATAACTATAAAAACAAATTTGTTAGCAAGTTTAAATAATTCCTCAATAAAACTTATAGCATCGTTTTCAGGTATATGTTCAACAACATCAATACAAATAACCCCGTCTGCTTTTTTGGTTGGGTATTTCGAAAAATCTGTAACACCCGGATCGTATAAATAAACATCCTCAATATTCCAATAATTAGTAACATTGATATAGGAGTTATTCTTTACAGCAATTTCTTCAAAATAATATTTTGCCTTTCCACAACCAAAATCAATGATTGAGTTACTTTTTGTAAGATCTATAACCTGCTTTATTGGTTGAAAAAAAAATTTGAGTGATTTTCCATCAAATGTATTTTTAGCGCTATCTAACTCTGTTCCATTTAAGTGTAATTTTCTATAAATCTCAAGTGTGTCTTCATATTCTTTGCTAAAAGATTTATTCTTGTTATTCATTAGTTATCCAATTAACACTAAAGACAAGTGTATTGAAGTGTATTGAAAAAAATTTCAAAAAATTAAGTTATTGCAGTATTTTTGGAGCGGGCGAAGGGATTCGAATTCATCACGCGCTTCTATTAACCTAACCAATACAACAAATACTACACAAAGTATATTGAATGTATATTGAAATATCAAAGTTTGGCGTATTTTAAAAAATTCACGATGTTTATGAATAATGAATTTATTAAATAGATACTAATTTTTGGAATTTATCTGATCATTAATATAATTTAAAATCAGATTTTGTGTTTCACTAGATTTACAATCTTTAGCATGTGTTAAATGACCTTTTTTACAATTGTATCCTATTAAATTTACATTATTTGGATAAAGTTCTGTTAAGAATTTTAATTCCTCTGGGCGATTAAATTCATCATCATCGTATGCAAAAACTAAAGCATCTATAAACTTTGCTTTTGTAATTTCTTTAATATGCGCAGGTCTTGCCTCCTCTCTCCACCACGGATATTTTTTTGTTTCATGTCTTGGTCCAGCAAATGCAGGAGCAAAAACAATCGCACTGTTAAATAATTTTTCATTTTCTCTAAACATATGTAGAGCAGTCCATCCTCCTGCAGACCATCCACTGATAAAGATATTATTAGGATTAACGCCTATTTCATTTATTTCAGTAAGGAGTTTTTTCAATTGTTTCACTCTTTTGTATATGTATGAACCTGGAGAATTATCGTTGTCTGTAGATTTAGAGCACATAAATATAAAATGCGCATTAATTTCTTTTTCTAAATATTTTAAAGTTTTCGGTATTTTGTTAAATCGACTAGAACATTTTTCTGATTTTTGTGGTCTTGTTTGCCCATGACTCCAAATAATTACTACTGGATTTTTTTCTAAAACTAAATCTTCTTGTATAGATGAAAGATCATTAGCATTTACACTTATTGCTAATAACAGAATAAAAATTGTAATTAAATTTTTCATAATAAAAATAATTAAGACTATATTGAAGGTATATTGAAGAACTTTTTAAAAATCAAAGGTGGAGTTGAAATTTGGAGCGGGCGAAGGGATTCGAACCCTCGACTTCAACCTTGGCAAGGTTGCGCTCTACCCCTGAGCTACGCCCGCATTGATTTTTTTGCTACTAACATGATATATAATGAAAGTATAACAAAAAAACTCTGAACAATGATGAATTCACTTGAGCTAATAAATTTACTAAAAAAAACAAAATACAATATTGAAGTTCATGAACATGAGGCTCTTTTTACAGTGCAAAACTCTAGAGAATTAAGAGGAAAAATTAAGGGTGCGCACAGTAAAAACTTATTTCTAAAAAATAAAAAAAATAAATTTTATTTGTTATCCTGTGAAGAGAGTGATGAGATTGATTTGAAAAAAATTTCAAAATCACTTAATCTAGGAAATATCTCTTTTGCCAAAGAAGAGTACCTTGATCAATATCTAAAAATAAAACCAGGATCAGTATCACCTTTTGCACTATTGAATGATGAATATGGACAAGTTGATTTTTATTTAGAAAGAAGTTTATGTGAGTCAACACATATAAATTTTCATCCACTAATAAATACTCTTACTATCACAATAGAGACTGATAAGTTTATTGAGTTTATGATTGAAAATAATAAAAAAATACATATTTTCTCATCTACAGAAGGTGTAGTTTTAAAAACATATGAGTAACAAAAACATTATTGATGTCAGTGAGGTTGATTTTGAGAATAAAATTCTTGAGGAAAGTATTAACAGATTGGTTGTTGTTGATTTTTGGGCTCCGTGGTGCGGACCTTGTAAACAACTTACACCAATACTTGAAAAAATTATCTCTTCAACTCCAAATAAAATAGTTCTAGCTAAAATTAATATAGATGAAAACCAACAAATAGCATCTCAGCTAAGAATTCAATCAATACCTGCTGTTTTTGCTTTTAAAGACAAACAGGTTGTTAATGCATTTCAGGGAGTAATTCCGGAAACAGAAATTATAAAATTTTTAGAAAAATCTATCGGAGGTAAGCTTAACAATAATTTTGAAGATTTTTATGATCAAATAAAAACACTCTTTAATGAAAATAAATTTTTAGAAGCAAAAGATTTTCTAGAAAACTTTATTGCTGAAAACCCTGAGGATGTTAGGGGGATTTGTATGTATGCTGACAGCTTAATTGGTTTAAATGAAATTAACTCAGCAGATAATTTCTTAAACTCCTTGAACGATGAGATAAGTAAAAAAGATGAAGTAGAAAAAATTAAACAAAAGATTAAATTGATAAAAGAAACTGATAAAGGACCTTCTTTAGAAAAACTTAATGAAGAGCTTATAAAAACTCCCGGAAATCTCGATGTTGTTTTTAAGATTACAGATACATACTTTGCAAATAATAATTTTGACAACTGTTTTAATATGTTACTTAATTATTATCCTAAAAATAAAGAAATGGTTAAAACAAAGATGTTAGCTTACTTTGATGTTTTAGGATTCGATCATGACTCAACTATTTTGTACAGAAAAAAACTTTCTAGTATAATGTTTTCATAAAATGAATTTTCCTGTTTTCCCTCTTAATGGAGCAATACTTTTTCCGAACACAAATTTACCATTAAATATTTTTGAAGACAGATATATTGATATGATTGATTACGCCTTATCTCATAAAAGATTGATTGGTATGATCCAAACAAAAAAAGATAAGGATTTATTTACAATAGGTTGTCTTGGTAAAATCACTAACTTTACTGAAACACCTGATGGAAAATATCAAATAAACTTAGAAGGTATAAATAGATTTAGGGTAAAAAAAATTTTAGACAACAAGCATAAATTTATTATGATTGAAGGAGAAGAGTTAGATTACAATAGTAATTTTAAAAAAAAAACCTCAGAACTAACTACTAAACTATTATCTAATTTTAAAAATTATTTAAGTATTAAAAAAATTGAATTCAATACTTCAGAATTTGAGAGTTTAGATGCTCTAAATCTTGCAAAAATAATTTGTGTGATTTCCCCCTTAGATTACCTTACAAAACAGATGTTGTTAGAATTCGATGGTTCTGATGAATTATGTGAAAGTTTAATATCCGTGTTAGAAATTGAGATTAATAATTTTGGAAAAAGCTTAAAAATCAACTAAACACCCATAGCATAATTAGTTATTTTATTTTTCAATGATTGGTTTTTTTCTATAAAACCAAAACCGACGTTACTTAAAGACCTGTATATATTGTTTGTATTCAAGAAGTGTGAATTTAACTTATCTGTTATTTGAAAAAGCTGGAATGCCTTATGGTAGCTTTTATTGTTGTACATTTGACAGAACATATCACTACCTATTTCTATTACTGTGTTTTTACTAAGCTCATATAAATTTTTAACATCATTTACTCCAAGATTCCATCCCTGGCCAGCTATGGGGTGAATAGAGTGTGCAGCATCACCAACATAAATTAACCTTTTATTTGTAAAAGAATCATTGATGTGTGCTGAAAGGGGGAAAATTTGATGGGAATTAATTTTATTAATTTTTCCAACAATATTTTCAATTTTTTCTTCCATAAAACTTTTAATAAAAAAATCTTCAAGGCTTGTTAATTTTTTTAAAAACGTATTATCGTTCGACCATATTACCGTACTCTGAAAAACTTCTTTTGACGACTTCATTGGTAATATTGCCAAAGGGCCCGTTTTATAAAAAATTTCATAAGCTGTGTTGTTTAACTTCTTTTCATGGGTAAAGTTTAAAACTAAAGCACTTTCATTATAGTTTTTTTTAAATGTTTTATTTCCAACTATTTTTTTTATTTGGCTATTTTTTCCATCCGCAGCAATTATTATTTTTGCATTGATTATGGTGTCATTTGAAAAAGCCCTAGAGTTTCTATTGTTAAGCTCGACATCTATTAGATTAAAACCATAGTGAGTTTTTGTATGTTTAAATTTCTTTAGTTGATTTATCAAAATTTTACTAAATATTTTATTTTCAATCACATATCCTAATTTTTTATTTTTTGATGGATTGTTAAATATAATTTTATTACACGAAGATCGATCATAAACATTTATATTTTTAATTGGTTCTGCATAATGCTCTAAAAATTGCCATAACGATAAGTTGTCTAAAAAAAATTTTGAACCCTCTGAAACCGCAACTGTTCTAGTGTCCTTAAAGGAATTTGCTGAATTAATAAGATTTTTTTTATCCACCAAGGTAACTTTGTATTTGAGCCTAGAAAGACTATGTGCCGCTACCAAACCAACAAGACCTGACCCTACTATTAGCACATCGGTATTTAATTCTTTCATAATTTTCTTCGAATTACCTTATTCTATATGTATTACAAATTATATTATTAATTATGTTCAATTATGGTAGTTTCAAATTATTGCTATTAAAGATTTCATTGGGAATATTCCTTCTTGGCTTTTCTTTATTTTTGTTTGTAAGTATTTATACTCATAACCCAAATGATCCAGGGATAGGTAAATTAATAGGAAAATCAGAAATTACAAATTTTTTTGGTTTTTGGGGTGCTATTTTTTCAAGTATTTTTTTAACACTTTATGGGAAAATATCTTTTCTTTTAGTATTTTTTTTATCTTATTTAGGCGTTATTTTATTTTTAGGACTGGGTCTTAAAAACCCTTTTTTAAAAATTTTGTTAATTTTATTGTCTTTAACCCTAACTAATATTTCATTATTACTTCAACAAAACTTTAAGATAGATACAGGTTTATTATCTAAAATTCTATTTGATATTTACAAATATAATTTTCCTATCTTGGTTGATGATGCATTATATAGGTTTTTAGCAATTATATGTCTCTTATTAATATCGATTATTTTATTTCTTTATTGTTTTTCTATAAAAATTAGTTTTTTAAAAAATATTATTTTAAAAATATTTAATTTCAGTTTTTTTAAACGTTTGAAATCAGTTAAATTATCAAAAGAAAGAAAAATTAAAATTAAAACAACCCCTAAAAGAAAGCATGAGCCAACGATAATAAAAAAAGCTAAGAGCTTTTTAAATAAAACAGAACAAGAAAAACAAACTTCACAGAGCGAGTTTATCTTTCGCCTCCCTGAAACTGATATTTTATCTAAGTCTAGTACAAAAATATCTCAAAAAAAAGAGACTGAGAACATCAATAAAGAAAATTCAATTAAACTTGAAAAGGTACTAGAGGAATATGGGGTTGTGGGAAAAATTGTTGGTTACAAAACCGGACCTATAGTTACGTTATATGAGTTTATTCCTAACGCGGGTATAAAAGCAAGTAAAGTTATTGGGCTTGCAGATGATATAGCAAGAGCAATGTCATCGGTGTCAGCAAGAATATCTTCTCAACCAGGGAAGACAAGTTTAGGAATTGAAATACCAAACTTAAAAAGGCAGGGGGTTATGTTTGGTGATTTAGTTGATAGCCCTAAATTTTATGATTTAAATAATTGTTTAACTTTAGCATTAGGAAAAGACATATCGGGGCAGTTAGTTTTTGCAGATTTAGAAAAAATGCCCCATCTTCTAATTGCTGGCACAACAGGTTCGGGGAAATCTGTTGGGATAAACACAATAATAATGAGTATACTTTATAGGTTTAAACCTGACGAATGTAAGCTTATTCTAATAGATCCTAAAATGTTAGAATTAAGTATTTATGAGGATATACCGCATCTTTTAACGCCAGTTGTAACGAATCCTAATAAAGCTGTCTTTGCCTTAAAGTGGGTTGTTAAAGAAATGGAGGAGAGATACAAATTAATGAGCTCTCTAAATGTAAAGAATATAAATTCATATAATGAAAAATCAAAAAAAATACTTTCCACAGGAAAAAAATTATACAAAAATGTTCAAACTGGAATTGATGAACAAACAAGGCAGCCAATTTTAGAGAAAAGAGAAATACCTCTAGAAAAAATGCCTTTTATAGTTGTTGTTATTGATGAAATGGCAGACCTTATGATGGTGGCTGGTAAAGAGGTTGAAAACCTTGTGCAAAGATTAGCTCAAATGGCCAGAGCATCAGGAATTCATCTAGTAACCGCAACTCAAAGACCTAGCGTAGATGTAATAACAGGAACAATTAAAGCAAATTTTCCAAGTAGATTAAGTTACAAGGTAGCAAGTAAATTTGATAGCAGAACAATTTTAAACGAAATGGGAGCAGAACAATTACTTGGAAGCGGGGATATGTTGTTTTTAGAAAATGGCGCAAATTTAAAAAGACTGCATGGTGGATTTTTATCAGAGGCTGAGATTGAAAAAGTTGTAAAATCAATAAAAGAACAAGCAGTATTTGATCAAAAAAATGAAATTACACTTGAAGACAAAGATGAACAAAACTCTTTAGGGTTTGGTTTTGATAATGGGGGGGGGTGATGCCCTTTATACAAAAGCAGTTAATATTGTAATTGAACAACAAAAGGTATCTACTAGTTATATCCAGCGTTACTTACAAATTGGCTACAATAGGGCGGCAAGAATTGTAGAAAAAATGGAAGATGAAGGATTAATATCTGAGGCAAACAATGCTGGCAAAAGACATGTTCTTCGAAAAAATTAAGTTAATAAGTTTAGTTTTGTGTTTTTCTCAAAACTTATATGCTGGAAGTCTTTATGAAAAAATTTTCAACTATAATGATGCACTTAAAAACAGCTCAGTTAATTTTATCCAAACAAGTAGTAACCACATTCAAGAAGGAGTGGTTTTTTTTGGTGAAGAGCGTATAAAAATTAACTACACCAATCCAGAAAAACTAACAATAATCTTATCTGAAAAAAAAGGCATTTATATAAATCATAAACTTAAGGAGTCAGAATTTTTTAAAACCAAAAAAAGTCATATTAAAAATTTTTTTGACATTTTTCACAAAAAAAATCGTTTAAAAGACATGGCTATAAAAGAAACGGCCAATCAAATAAAAATTAGCGAAAAGACCCATCTGGACAATACCTTGCTCACTATTAGTTTGGTTTATGAGAATAACCCAATTAAATTAAGGCGTTTAGAAATTATAAGCGATGATGAAAAAACTCAAATGGGTTTTTTTGATCATAGAAAAAAAAATATTTTTGATAAAAAGTTTTTTTCTATGATTGATCCTTATTTAAAATAAGTAGCTCAAAAAAACTTTATTTCCTTTTGATATAATTTTTAATTTACTGTTTATTTTTAATAATTTATTTCTAATCCTTGTAAGATGACTCTCGATTGTTTTTGTTTCAGTTTCTTTTTTTATTTTTAAAACCCTTTCTAAAAGTAAGTTTTTTTCAGCTTCTTGTTGATTAATTAGTACCGTTAAAATATCTTTCTCAAGAGATGTTAAGAATATTTCTTTATCTGCTTTGTTGTTAATTATTTTTTCTCCTTTTATTTTAATATCTCCATAGTTGATTAAATTTTTACCAAAAAGTGTTGTAACCTCATCTATAAATTTATTTATATTTATATTTTTATTAAAAGTTTTTATGCTGTATGAATTTTTTTTGTTAGTGTTGTTATTTGTTGTGTAAAAAATTATTACGTTGTTGTTATCAAAAAAAGATTTTTCAAGAGATTCTTCAAAACGTTCGCTGACTATTAAGAGTATATTTTGATTAAAGAAGTTATTTTTTTTTATTTTTTCTAATGAAGTGGCGTGGATTTGGAATTTTATAAACATTTGGTTTATTAGCTCATTGATATTTTTTTCAGAATATATATGAAATTCTCTCACAATCTTTTTCCAAATAAAGCTGTTCCCAATCGAATATATTTAGGTTCAAAATCTAAAGCTTCTTCATAGTCAGAGCTCATTCCAATGCTGGGTCTGCCTAATCCAAACTCTTTTGTAAGATCAATTATCATTTGAAAATGTTTTGTTGGGACTTCATTAATGGGTGGAATACACATTAACCCGCCTATATTATTTAGACCATAAGTTTTACAAAGGTTTAAAAAGCTTTTTGTATCTTCAGGAAAAACTCCACTTTTTGAAATTTCTTTTCCTGTGTTTATCTGAATAAAAAATGTTTTTTCTCTTATTATTTCTGGAAATTTTATTAGTTCTTTCAAAAGTTTTTCTCTGTCAAGAGTGTGGAAGACATCAAATAAAGAAAGTGCTTGCTTAACTTTATTAGACTGCAAAGGCCCTGTTAGGTGTAATTTAATTTTTTTGTTTATTTTTTTTATAATTTCAAATTTAGATTTAGCTTCCTGCACTCTGTTTTCACCAAAGAGATCCAAACCAAAAGATATAGCCCTTTCAACTTCCTCAAATGGGTGATTCTTGGAAATAGCTATAATTTTGGTTTTTTTATCTAAAAAATCTATATTTTTCTTAATTTTTTGATATTTTTCAAAATTGAACATTGTTTTTTGTTGTAATTATACAACACCATATAAAAAAGTTAACAAATTACTATGCTTTTTTTGTACTTTTTTCAAATTTTAAATAGATACATTATGGAATGAAAGAAAAGTCTTTCATTAATTAATGAATATTCATTAACTCAAAAGGAGTAATTATGAAAAAAGAACTACTAATAGCTTCTGCTCTAGTAACAACTCTTGGTGCAGCTTCTGTTGCTCAAGCGGTTACAGCTACTATGGCTGGAAGTATGAAAGTTGGTGCTGAATTTGAAAGCCCTGACAGCGGTGTTGATACAAACAACGTTAAAGATCAATCTAACTTTAACATTTCTCTTAGCGAAACTACTGATGGCGGAACTACAATTTCAACTAGCTTTGAAATCGTAGACGAAGGCACTGTATCTGCTGATGATGATAATGCTATTAAACTTACATTTACTGATGGTTCAGCTCTTGAACTATTAAACGCAGGTAATGCTGCAGGAACTCACGCTGTAGCTGTACCTGGTGCAGGTGGTGAGCAAGGTATTGGTGGGACTACTACTAATAACGCTCCTGGTGATGTTGATTTTGCTGCAGGTTCTACAGCACTTGGTGCTGAATGGCATTCAGCTGCTGACTTCCTAGCTGATGGTTTTAAAATGTCAGCTTCTTTCAGCACTGATAGTGGTGCGGCTAAAACTGTTACTGCTAAACTAGATAACTCTTGGGGTGTAGGTGCTACTTATGTAACAACTGCTGGTGATACTACTTTAACTATCGGTGGTGGTATTGCTAATGGTGAGATTGCTGTAACTGGCACTCAGCCAAGCTCTGACAAAGGTGGATTTAACCTTGGTATTTCAGCTGTAACAGGTGATTTAACTATTGGTGTTGGTTATGGTGACGGTGATACATTTGTAAGCACTGATGCTTCAGCTTCTAATACTGAAGTTGATGGTAGTGTATTAAAAGCTGGTGTTAGTTATGTAACTGGCGATATTACTTTAGCCCTAGGTATGACTGCTGGTGAAGCTAAAGATAGCACAACTTTAGGTACTCCTGATACATCTGATGACTCTAATGACTCTACAAGCGCAAGTGTAACTTATGCTGTAGCTTCTGGTGTGTCTGCTGTTTTAGGTTACACAACTGTTGACACAAGCAATGATGGTACTTCAAGTACTGATGGTGGATCAGCATGGTATGTTGGTGCAACTATGTCATTCTAATCTTAGATTAGTCTAATTTTTTATAAAACGGCACTTTTTTTAAGTGCCGTTTTTTTTATGTTTTACTTTTGCCCACCAATACAATATTTATCAAAAAATGAAAAAAACCTCTGTTTTTGTTGTAATTTTTATATTTCTTCTAATTGGTTGCAACAGCAACTTATCAGAAGAAGAAAAAAAAGCCCTCTGGGATAATGCACAAACACAAGGTGAGATAGTAAGAAGATCGGGCACGCCTTTCAGTTTGGCAACAGACAAAGATTTAGCAATGTCTGATGCTCAAAACAGATTAAGGACTGGGGGCGGCTTAATGGGCAAGAAAGCTAGTTTTTCTTTTTTAGGAGAAAATAAAGATTCTTCATCTCAATCAACAAGCATTGGAATGCCTATTAATCCTTATTTGTGGAAAGCTTCTTTGGAAACAATAAATTTTATGCCGTTGTCTTCAACAGATCCCTTTGCTGGAACAATAATAACAGACTGGTACACAGCAGAAACAAATCAGGGAGAGCGCTGTAAATTAAACATTTTCATTAACGGTAAAGATTTAAAAACAGAAAACTTAAAAGTTTCTTCTTTTTGTCAAACACTTAAAAACAACCAGTGGGTAAACACCCCTTCAAAAATTGAAGACAACGCTAAATTGGAAAATGTTATTCTTAATGGGGCAAAAAAACTTAAATTAACCTCTGGTTAAAAATAGTGCCTTCTCGATACAATCATAAAGTTGCAGAAAAAAAATGGCAAGGAGAATGGATTAAACAAAAAATATTTGAAACAAAAAAAGACAGTAGCAAAAAAAAATATTATGTTTTAGAAATGTTTCCATACCCGTCAGGAAGAATCCACATGGGTCATGTAAGAAATTATACACTTGGCGATGTTGTTGCAAGATATAAAAAATTAAAAGGATTTAATGTGATGCATCCTATGGGCTGGGATGCTTTTGGTTTACCCGCTGAAAATGCTGCCATAATAGAAAAAAAAAGCCCTGAAGAATGGACATATAAAAATATAAAAACTATGAAATCCCAGTTGAAAAACATGGGGTTCTCTTTTGATTGGCAAAAAGAGTTGGCAACGTGTCACCCTGAATACTACAAACATGAACAAGAGTTTTTTATTGAAATGTTTAAAAATGGTCTTGCATACAAAAAAGAGTCTGAGGTAAACTGGGACCCTGTTGACAGGACCGTGCTTGCAAATGAACAAGTTATTGATGGTCGTGGTTGGCGATCAGGTGCAGAAGTTGAAAAAAAATATTTATCTCAATGGTTTTTAAAAACCAGCAAGTATTCAAACGAGCTTCTTGCCGAGCTAGACAACTTGGATGAATGGCCCGAAAAGGTCAAAACAATGCAAAAAAATTGGATTGGTAAATCAGAAGGCGCTGAAATAAACTTTAATTTAAAAAACCTAAAATACAAGGATTACAAAATTAAGATTTATACAACTCGCCCAGATACTATATTTGGAGCAACATTTATTGCAATTTCTTGTCAACATCCCTTTGTAGATGAGTTAATCAAAACAAATGATAAAATAAAAAAATTTATAAAAGAGTGTGAACTATCAAACACAGAAAAAGATAAGCTTGGTTTCAACACAGAAATAAAAGCTGAACATCCTATTACTAAAAAAGCAATACCTGTCTATATTGCTAACTTTGTTTTGATGGATTATGGCCTTGGAGCAATTTTTGGATGCCCCGCACATGATCAAAGAGATCTTGATTTTGCAATTAAGTATAATTTAGATGTAATTAAGGTTGTAGAAAGTGAAAAAGAAAACAAACAAACCATTAATGTAGCCACAACCGGTGATGGAAAATTAATTAATTCTGATTTTCTAAACGGACTAAGTGTTGAGGGTGCAAAAAAAAAGATTTTGGAATTTATTGAATCAAGTGGTGTAGGGTCAAAAAAAACTAACTACAAACTCAGAGATTGGGGGGTTTCTCGACAGAGATATTGGGGGTGCCCAATCCCTATCTTATACAGAGAAGATGGTGAAATAGTGCCTGTGAGCAAAAAAGACCTGCCTGTTCTTCTTCCAAAAAACAATGCAACAAACGGTATTCTCACATCTCTAAAAGATGCAGAAGATTGGAAATTAACTTCATGTCCTGAAACTGGAATGAAGGCTGTGAGAGAAACAGATACATTTGATACTTTTTTTGAGTCCTCTTGGTATTTTTTAAGGTTTTGTAACCCTAAACTAAACAACGCTCTAGATGTTGATGAAATAAAATATTGGTTGCCTGTTGATCAATACATAGGCGGTGTAGAACACGCTATTCTTCACCTGCTTTATTCTCGTTTTTTTACAAAAGCCCTAAGAGATTTAAATTATATAAACTTAAATGAACCATTTGAAGGTCTTTTTACACAAGGAATGGTAACACACAGAACCTTTAAAAATGCCAACAATGAATGGATAGAACCTGGTGACATTATAAGAAAAAAAGATCTGCTTTTCGATAAAAATAATAGCCCAGTATCAACTGGAAATATAGAAAAGATGAGTAAATCAAAAAAAAATGTTATTGATCCGGGAGAAATAATAAATTTATATGGCGCTGATACCGCCAGGTGGTTTGTGTTGTCTGATAGTCCGCCTGAAAGAGATTTAGAGTGGACAGAAACAGGTGTTGTCGCTTCTTATAAGTTCATAAATAAAATTTGGGATTTGTATGAAAAATCAATAACTTACAAAAACAACATAAAAGAAACTGATCAAAACTCATTAAAAAAATTTGATAAAATTATTAATGAAATTTCTGGCAACATAGAGTGTTTTCATTTCAATAAATCAGTCGCTAAAATATATGAATATGTGAACTTTTTATCATCTCTTGTGTCAAAAAAACTAATTGTTAAGGAGGATTTATCTGAAATCATTGAAAAACTTACAATAATTATTCACCCATTTATACCTCATATAAGTGAAGAAATTTGGCAAGAAATGGGGAAGAAAGGGCTTTGTATTTCAGCCAAATGGCCAAAAACCCAAGGGGTTTATGACGAGGGCGTTATTAAAATGCCCATACAAGTTAACGGAAAAACCAGATCTTTAATTAATGTTACTTCTAACGAAGATAGAGAAGTAATTATGAAAAGAGTTATGTTAGATCCTAAAATAATTAAAAATGTTGAAAATAAAAAAATTATAAAGATAATATTTGTACCTAACAAAATTATTAATTTAGTAATAAAATGATTATAAAATATATTGCCTTCACTCTCTTGTTTTTTGTTTTCTCATGCAGCAACATTGAGTTCGTGTTAAAAGATAGTAGCCTAAAAAACCCACTCAAAAACAAAACAGCACTTTTAATAGATAAAAGCTCAGAAGAGAGGTTTACAAGAAGTTTGTATTCTAATTTTGGAAACAATGAAAAATATGAGTACATTCTAAAAACAACATTCTTAGAAAAAAAAGAAAATAGAATTGTCAAAAATAACCAAGTTGCAGAAAAAATAGAATATGCTCTGGAGGTTAATTATGACCTATTTTATAAAACAAGCGAATGCAGAATTTACAATAAGACAATTATTTCAAAATTTTCTTTTACACCCAAATCTGCTGGTTACAACTTTGGAAGTGACAGGTCTTTTGATAAGCTATACAGCAGTAGCGTTGATCAAAATATAAATGACTTTATTGACACTCTCCAGATCAATAACAGTTGTTTAGAGTGAAAATTAAACCTGAAGTTTTTCTAAGCTCAAATAAAAATATAATTTTTAATAAAATCTTAGTTACTGGTTCAGATGAGCCCTTTATATCTTATGTAAAAAACTTCATTATAGAGGATTTTAAAAAAAGAGATTTTTTTATTGATGTTTCTAACAACTACAATGGTGGTTCAATTGGTAATCTTTTTTCAGCAAACAAAACGTTATTTGTGTTATCTAATTTTCCAACAAACAAAGAAATTACCCCTGAAGAATTAGATGATAAAAGTATTTTAGTTGCATCACCAAATGGGAAAAAAACAAATTTAATTAAGACTAAACTTTCAAAAGATGGGGGCAGCTTGGTTATTGAATGTTATTCATTAAACAGAAGCTCTAAAGAAAATACTTTAAAAAACTATATTAAAATAAACAACCTTACCCTTTCAAATGATGTTTTTTGGTATGTAGTTGATAACTTTGATAACAATTATGTAATATTTATAAAACAACTAGAAATGTTAAGTTTGTTTAATAGTGATGTTAAATTAATTTCAGATATTGAAAAAATAACATTTGTTGATAACAAAATAGAGATAAACAAAATTTTCTTCAATATTTTTAAGGAAAATAAAATTTTAACAAACACTTTTAATAAAAGCATAAGCTCGCTTTCAGATTTTTATATTTTTTTGAACTCTATAAAGACATATCTTGAAATAATTAAAAACTCTGGCGATAGAGATGCTGCTTTATATAATTTTCCAAGATATTTGTTTGCTGAAAAAGATGTTTTTTTAATAATATATAAAAAAACAAATAAAGATAAGCTAATAAAAATTTATAGAAACCTATCAAGGGTGGAGCTTCTGATAAGACAGAGCTCTGAGTTATATTCAATTATTGGGTTAAGATTTTTTTTAAATTTAAAAAAAATAATTACTTCTTGAGTCTTTTCATTATCTCATCAAGTTGATTAAGGTCTGAATAATATAGTTTAAGTGATCCGCTAGAACCATTATCATTAAACTCAATTTCAGTTTTTAAACCAATTTTATCTGAAAGTTCTTTTTCCAAATCGACAATATTTGGGTCTTTTTCTGATTGTTTTTTTCTTGTTTGTTTGTGTTTTGATGTCAACTTTTCAACATCTCTAACGCTTAGTTTTTTCTCAAAAACCTCTTTTGCTTTCTCAACTGCATTTGGAACCCCAATGAGCGCCCTTGCATGACCCATGTTAATTTTCCCATCAATAATCATTTGGTGTATTTCGTCATCAAGATCTAAAATTCTAATTAAATTTGAAATGTGGCTAGAGCTTTTACCTATTTTTTTTGACAGTTCTTCATTTTTTAAACCGTTTAACTCAATTAAGTTTTTGTATGCTTTTGCCTCTTCTACAACATTAAGATTTTGTCTTTGTATGTTTTCTATTAAGGCAAGTTCGTAAACATTTTTATCATCAACGCTCATAACAACGCAGCTAACTGAGTGCAAACCTGCAAGCTGACATGCTCTCCACCTTCTTTCGCCAGCTATAATTTCATACATGTCGCCAGATGTCTCTCTAACAACAATGGGTTGTATTAACCCTTGATTTTTTATAGACTCGGATAATTCTGTAATTTCTTTTTCCTCAAAATTTTTTCGTGGTTGTTTTTTGTTTGGATAAATTTTTGATATATCTATTTTGTTTGTGCTGTTTTTATTTTTATTATTTGTATTAAGTAAGGCGCCTAGTCCCATTCCTAATTTATTATTTTCTTTATTCATTTGTTAGGCCTTGTTTTTCTAAAATTTCTCGAGCTAAACCTATATATGCCACAGATCCTGAAGAATTAACATCATATAATATTGCTGGCTTTCCATGACTTGGAGCTTCTGAAATTCTTACATTTCTTGGAATAGTGGTCTTGTAAACAGTTTCACCAAAATGATCTCTTACATCTTTTTCTACAAGAGAGCTTAATGAGTTTCTTTTATCGACCATGGTTAAAAGTATGCCTTCAATAATAAGGTTTGGATTAAAACTTTCTTTTATTAACTCTATAGAGTTAACTAATGATGAAATTCCTTCTAAGGCAAAGAACTCTGATTGGAGTGGGATAATAATTGAGTGAGATGCAACCAATGCATTAATTGTTAAAAGACCTAGTGCAGGCGGACAATCTATTAAAATATAATCATAGCCTTCAATTTTAGATAATAGATTTGATAAAACAAATTCCCTATTTTTTACTTCTGCTAACTCAATTTCTGAAGCGGCTAGATTAGTATTTGCAGTAATAATGTCTAAACCAGGAACTATTGTCTTTTTAATTGCATTTAAATCCAAATCCTCATTAACTATTAAGTTATATAAGTTTGGGCTTCTGTTTTCATAAGAAATTCCAATTCCTGTGCTTGCATTACCTTGGGGGTCGGCATCTATCAGTAATATTTTTTTATTAATTGCCGATAAAGAAGTTGCTAAATTAATAGAGGTTGTTGTTTTCCCCACCCCTCCTTTTTGATTTGCAACAGAAATTATTTTAACCATTTTTATTTCTAATTTTATTTATTTTGAGGACACAGCCTTCATCAGAGCTTAGGCTTTTAATTTTTTCAAATTCGAAAAAATATACTTTTGAAGCTATATAAATTTCACTAGTAGCATTTCTTCCTTTTAAAAAAAGTGATGTTGTGTTTTTATTAGAGTACATTCGTGCATAAGTTAATAGTTTCACAAGTGGAGCAAGGGCTCTGGAAACAATGATGTCATGTTGTGAGGTTGGGGGTTTTTCAATTCTTTTGTTTTGTATTTTTGCTGTTAAAGAAAGTTCTTTTATTATTTTTCTAACAAAATCAGTCTTTTTTTTTACAGAGTCTACCATAAGAACTCTTTGGTACCCAACTATAGAAAACAAAACACCCGGCAAACCAGCGCCAGTTCCCAAATCAAGAATTTTTAATTTTTTATTAATAATATATTTTGTAAGCTGCAAACAGTCTAGAACATGCCTGTCCCAAATATTTTCAATTGTAGATTTGCCAACAAGGTTAGTGTGTTTGTTGTGCTCGATTATAGAAGATAAATAAAAATCTATTTTATCAACCTGTGTTTTATTTAAAACAAACTCAGATACAATGTCTGGTTTACTCAAACTAAGCAGCCTTGTTGTTTTTTTGTTTTTTTAAATACCTCATTATTGCAATTATTGCAGCAGGTGTTACGCCAGATATTCTGGAAGCGGCGCCTAATGTAGGGGGTTTTATTTTAATTAGTTTTTCTACGATTTCATTAGAGAGACTTCCCACATCTTTAAAGTTTGTGGTTTTTGGAATAACTAAACCTTCTTCTTTTTTAAAATCATCAATGTCAGCCCTTTGTCTCTCTAAATAACTTGAATATGTTGCTTCAATTTCTATTTGTTCTTTTGTCTCTAAGTCTAATGGTTTTAATTCGGGCCATATTTTTTCTAACTTTTTAAAAGTAATGTTGTTATGTGAAAGAAGCTCCATTGCTGATCTTTTTTTCCCATCAAGTTTAATTTTTATATCTTTTTTTTGTAATTGGTTTGGTGATAAAATAAGCTTTTTAGCAAGACTAAATCCTTGTTTGAGTTTTTTTATTTTTTTACCAAACTCTTCCTGTCTAAAAGGCGAGACACAACCAAAATCAATTCCTAGAGGCGTTAGCCTTTGATCTGCATTATCAGATCTTAATAAAAGCCTGTACTCTGATCTGGATGTAAACATTCTATATGGCTCTTTGGTTCCTTTTGTCACAAGGTCATCTATTAAAACCCCTATATATCCCTGTGATCTATCAATAATAAATTCTTTTCCTGATGTGTTTTTTAGTGCTGCATTAATTCCAGCAATAATTCCTTGTGCAGCCGCTTCTTCATATCCGGTTGTCCCATTTATTTGACCTGCAAAAAAAAGGTTTTGTATTTTTTTTGTTTCCAAGGTGTGTGTGAGCTCTCTAGGATCTACATAATCATACTCAATCGCATATGCTGGTTGAGTAATAATAGCTTTTTCAAGACCCTTGATTGATCTAACAAATCTATCTTGAATTTCCTCGGGTAGTGATGAAGATATGCCATTTGGGTAAATTAAGTCACTTTCTAATCCCTCTGGCTCAAGAAATATTTGATGGCTATTTTTGTTAGGAAATTTTGTAATCTTATCTTCTATTGATGGACAATATCTTGCTCCTATTGATTTAATTGCGCCAGAATACATTGGTGATAGGTTTAAGTTTTTTTCTATTATTTTATGAGTTTCTTTGTTTGTATGAGTGATAAAGCATGAAATTTGTGGTGTGTGGATAGATCTGTTGATAAAAGAAAATGGAATGGGTTTAGAATCTGGAAGTTGTTCTTGTAAATCATTGAAATTTATAGATTTTTTTAAAATTCTTGGGGGGGTTCCTGTTTTTAATCTACCTATTGAAAACTTTAAGTTTTCAATTTTTTTTGCAAGAGCTATCGAGGGTTTATCTCCAACTCTTCCTGCTGGAGAAGATTTATTGCCAAGCCTAATCATGCCCCTTAAAAAAGTTCCAGTCGTCAAAACAGCCGATAGACATGTTATTTTATCGCCATTGCTTAGCTCAACAAATGTAATTTTATTATTTTTGATTCCAATATCTTCAACAGAACCTTCTATTAAATCTATATTTTCTTGGTTTTTTACAATTTGTATTATTGCTTTTTTGTATAGATCTCTATCAGCTTGGGCTCTTGGTCCTCTAACGGCAGCACCCCTACTTTCATTAAGCATTCTAAACTGAATCCCCCCTTTATCAATTGCTTTGGCCATAACCCCGTCTAAGGCATCAACTTCCCTGACAAGATGGCCCTTCCCAAGACCGCCAATTGCTGGATTGCATGACATTTCTCCAATTTTATCAATTTTGTGAGTAACAAGCGCCACACTAACGCCAACCCTTGCGGCAGCACAAGCCGCCTCAACTCCTGCGTGACCCCCACCAATAACAACGACTGAATATTTTTTATGTGTTTTCACGTGAAACTACTTTCCTATACAAAAATCTTTAAAAATTATATCTAAAACATCTTCTATATCAAATTTTTGATTAATTTCTAAAGAAATTCTGAGCGCTTCCCTTACCTTAAAAGCTATAATATCTAAACTATCTTTTGTTTTTATTGATTTTAACTCAAACAAAACCATTTTCATTATATTTAAATGTCTTTCACGTGAAAGAATTGGTTCATTTTTTTGTTTTTTAATAAGCTTTCTTTTAATTTTTTTTAAAAGTAATTTTACACCTTCTCCCGTTACAGATGAAATATTTAAAATATTTTTTTCAATGTTAATAACTCTTTTTTTATCTAATTTAGACCTAATAAAAAACTTATCTTTAATTTCAACATATTTACTCATTTCATTCTTTTCAAGAAAAACAAGGTTTAAATTTGACCTTAAAATTATATCTTTTGTTTTTTTTATACCTATTTCTTCAATTTTATTCTTATGTTTTCTTAATCCTGCAGTATCAATAAAGGTGAATTTATAACCACTTATATCTATTGTTGATGTAACGGTGTCTGTTGTTGTGCCTGGAATATTAGTGACAATGGATACTTCTTTTTTCGAAATATAGTTAATAAAAGAAGATTTACCTGTGTTTGGTTTTCCTATTAAAGAAACCAAAAAACCCTCTCTTATTGGTTTCGAAATTTCAGAACTACTAATTTCTTTTTTAATTATTTTAATTATGTTCTTGTTTTGTTCTAATATTTTTATTAATATGTTTTTTGGGAGATCTTCGTCTGAGAAATCAATTAAGGCTTCTGTGTTTGCTAACATTAGCCTTAATTTCATATTTATTTCATTCACAAATTTACTTAATTTTCCTGATAAACCAGAAATAGCCATGCTTCTTTGTTTTTCAGTTTCAGAATTAATAAGATCAGCCAATCCCTCAGTTTGTAAAAGATCTAATTTATCGTTCATTAAAGACCTTCTTGAAAACTCACCTGGTTCAGCAAGTCTTATACCTAAAAACTCTAATATTTGAGATATTTTAGTTATTATTGCTGTGCTTCCATGACAATTAATTTCAACCATTTCTTCACCAGTAAAAGAGTGTGGTTTTTTAAAAAAAACAACTAATACTTGATCTATTATGTGTTTTTCAAATTTTAATAAAGTTAGTTTTGTTTTATTGGGTATGATTGCTTTTATCGATGATATTTTTTTTAAAGTTTTTAGACTTTGATCTCCAGAAATTCTAATAACTGCAATGGCTGATCTACCTGTTGGTGTAGATAAAGCATATATAGTATCTTTATATTTAGACATTTTTGGCCAATAAACCTATTGGTTGATTAAGTCTATAAAATCAGAAAATTATTTATTTTTAAAGGTTTTTTAGTTAATTTTATTTAGTACCCATACTTTGGAAAAATTCACTGTTTGTTTTGGTGTCTTTCATTTTATCTAATAAAAATTCCATTGCTTCTGTTGTTCCCATCGGTGCTAAAATTTTTCTAAGAATAAATATTTTTCCAAGCTCATCTTTATCTAATAATAGTTCTTCTTTTCTTGTTCCTGATTTAGCTATATCAAACGCAGGGTAGGTTCTTTTCTGACTAAGCTTTCTATCTAACATCATTTCACTGTTACCAGTTCCTTTAAATTCCTCAAAAATAACTTCATCCATTCTACTTCCTGTTTCAATCAAGGCTGTTGAAATAATTGTTAAAGATCCGCCATTTTCAACATTTCTTGCAGCACCAAAGAATCTCTTAGGTCTTTGAAGTGCATTAGCGTCAACACCCCCTGTTAAAACTTTTCCACTTGATGGCACAACAGTATTATAAGCTCTTCCAAGTCTCGTAATTGAATCTAAAAGAATTACAACATCGTGTTTGTATTCAACTAATCTTTTTGCTTTTTCAATAACCATTTCGGCAACTTGAACATGTCTTTGAGCAGGTTCATCAAAAGTTGAACTAATTACCTCGCCTTTTACTGATCTTTTCATATCAGTTACTTCTTCCGGTCTCTCATCAATTAACAAAACTATAAGTTTGGTTTCAGGATTGTTGGCAGTTATAGCATTAGCTATTTTCTGCATAATAATAGTTTTACCTGTAAATGGTTGAGCAACTATTAACTGCCTTTGTCCTTTTCCTAAAGGAGCTATAATATCTATAATACGTTCCGTTAAATCCGGCATAGGTTTTTCTTGTTCTAATTTAAACCTAGATTCAGGATATAAAGGGGTTAGATCTTCAAAATTTACTCTATGTTTAACAACATCTGGTTTATCTTCATTAATTTTATTGATTTTAGTTATAGCAAAATATCTCTCTCCATGTTTCGGAGCTCTTATCTCACCCTCAACAATATCACCTGTTCTTAAGCTAAATTTCTTTATTTGAGATGGAGAAACATAAATGTCATCAGGTCCTGGTAAATAATTAGACTCAGAAGACCTTAAAAAACCAAATCCATCTTGCATAATTTCAATAACACCTGAACCTGTTATTATCTCTCCATCTGTCGCTATTTGTTTTAATATAGCAAACATTAAATCTTGTTTTCTAAGAGATGATGGGTTTTCTATTTCAAGTTTAGTAGCTTCTTTTAAAAGCTCTTCAGGTTGTTTATTTTTTAAATCTTGTAAATTCATAATTTAATTGTTGGGGTTTTAGAAAAGAAGTATTTTTATTACAAAAAATGAACCTTAATGTCAAAATATATATTTATTATATATTTAGGATGTATTTGTAGTTGTAAGGTGGATTATATTAATTCTTATATTTTCTAGAATTATTAACATTAATTGATATTTGTATAAAATAATACTCAACTTAATAAAAATGAGTAAAACTAAATAAAACACCTAAATTCAAAGGTTTATAAGTATAGAGAAAAATAAGAAGCTGTTAATAAAATTTAAAAAAAAATTAAACACAACCTCTTAGTGTTTTTGTTTTCTTATCAATTAATTGTTAGTTAAAAAATATAACTTTTAACTTATTCATAAAAAAATTTAAAAATAATTAATTATGTTTATAACTATAGTTGTTATACACATGCTCTTAGACAAAAAATTTATCCTAGCTAGCAATAGCGCTTCAAGAAAGATGCTTTTAAAAAATGCTGGTTTAAGTTTTTTTACTAAAAAACCTCTTTGTGATGAAAACTATATAAAAAATCAATTATTAAAAAAAAACATAAACATTGAAAATTTCCCCAAATTATTAGCAAAAGCAAAAGCATTAAGCGTAAGTAAAATAAACAGAAAACACCTAGTGGTTGGGTCAGATACAATAATTTTATTTAACAACAAATTAATTAACAAGGCCAAAACAATAGAAGAAGCTAAAAAAAAACTACTAAAACTTTCAGGAAAAAAACACCAAATTATTTCAGGCGCTTCTGTATATTTTAATAATAAACAGATTTGGTCATATCAACAAAAATCTACAATACACCTGAACACACTTAGTCAAAAACAAATTAACACGTATTTAAAAAAAACAGGCAAAAGTATTTTATCTTCTGTTGGTTGTTATCAGGTAGAAAAACTAGGACCACAAATTATTAAATCAATTAATGGTGATTTCTTCAACGTGCTTGGCTTTCCTTTGTTCCCATTTTTAACTTTTCTGGCTAAGAGATAAAGATGAAAAATTTTTTTGTTATAGGTGATCAAGCCTCTAAAAGTCTCTCACCTTTAATTTTTAATCATTGGTTTAAAAAATATAATATACAGGCTAAATATTCTTTTTTAGAAGTTACAAAAAAAAACTTTAACAGTGAAATAGTTAAAAAATTAAATGATAAAAAAACCCAAGGGCTAAACGTTACAATACCTTTTAAAAAAGATATAATAAAGTATTTGGATAATAAAAATGTTCACGCTCAAAAAATCGGAGCTGTAAATTGTGTAACGGTTGGCAAAAAAATCAAAGGTATAAACACTGATTGGGTAGGTTACTTAAATTCAATTAAACAAGAGAAAATTAATAAAAATAAAAATATACTGATTCTGGGTTTTGGTGGGGCTGCACATGCAATTTACTATGGTTTTTTCTTTAAAGGCTATAAAAATGTAAGCGTTTTCAACAGGTCTAAAAAAATAATCAACATAGGTGGGGCCAATAAATATACCAAAGATTATTCACTTATTAACTCTTATCTAATTAAATCAGACTTAATAATAAACACAACACCAACAAACCCCCTCAATAAAAAACAAATCAATCTTATTAAAAAAACAACAATAATAAGTGATATTGTTTACAAACCCAAAGAAACCCCCTTTCTAAAAGAGTTTAAATCTAATAAAAAAATTTATGGTATTTCAATGTTAGTTGAACAGGCTCTACCTTGTTTTAATAAGTGGTTTGGCTTTGTCCCAGTTGTTGATGAGTTTTTAATTAAAAAACTTTACAAAAAAATTAAATGACTAAGTTGGTCGGCATAACAGGAGGTATTGGTTCGGGAAAAACAACGCTTTCAAAACACTTAAAAAAATTAGGGTACTTGGTTCATGAGTCAGATGTGGTTGTTTCAGAAATGTATACTAAACCAAAAAAACAATTTCTTAGTTTAATTAAAGAAAAAATTTCAAAAAATGCTGTAAATCATAATAAAATTAATAAAACAGAAATAGCAAATGTAATTTTTAACAATAAAGCAATTAAAAAATTACTTGAAAAATATATTCACATAGAGGTTCAAAACTCTAGAGATGCTTTCATAAAAAAAAATAAAAACAATAAAAACAAATTAATTTTTGCAGACATACCACTTTTGTTTGAAAACAAATTAGAGAAAGATTTTAATTTAGTTATTTGTATTATTTCTTCAGAAAAAAACAGAATTAAAAGAGTTTTAGAAAATAAAAAATTTACAAAAAAAAACCTTAATAAAATTCTTAAAGCGCAAACAACAGACAAAGAAAGAAAAAAACGCTCACAAATAATAATTCATAATAATAAAACAAAAAAAGACTTTATTTTTAGTGTTGAAAAGGCTTTAAAGGGCTTTATTAAATGAGAGAAATTGTAATTGATACTGAAACAACGGGCTTAAGTTATAGGACTGGGGATAGGGTTATAGAGGTTGGTTGTGTTGAGCTAATCAATCATGTTGCAACTAACAATGCACTTCAATTTTATTGTAAAGTAGATAAAGAAATCTCAGAGGGCGCTCAAAGAATTACAGGTATTACAAATAAATTTCTGAGTGATAAAAAATATTTTAGTGATCATTGTGATGAACTCCTAAAATTTATTGATAACGACCCACTAATTATACACAATGCGGATTTTGATGTTGGTTTTATAAATAACGAGTTATCACTTTTAGGAAGGTCTGAACTTTCAAATCCAATTATTGATACAGTTTCTCTGGCAAGGAAGGTTTTAAATACACGAGTTGCCAATTTAGATTACTTATGTAGAAGGTTTAAAGTGGATTTGTCCGAGAGAGACTTACACGGCGCGCTGTTAGACTCAAGATTGTTAGCAGAGGTATATTTGGAGTTAAGGGGCGGAAAGCAGTTTTCAATGAATCTTGCAAAAAACAATCAGGAAAACAATGAAACAAACAACAACAACAAAACAAGTAATCCAAAAAACACTACAAGGTTTATGCCTTTAAAAGAAGATGTTGAGCTTCATAGAGTGATGGTAAGTGAAATAAAACAACCGGTTTGGAAGAAATATAACTATTAAAATATAAAAAAGTAATTATATAATAATTAATGGTTTATGGAGATTTACAATTTTTTGATATTATTATTTTTGCTGCTATAGCTGTTTTCATAATTTATCGACTAAGGAGTGTGCTTGGAAAAAGAACTGGTTTTCAAAAAAAACCAGCTGACCAACAGTTTGTAAAAAAAGAACCCACACAAGAAAAAAAGGAAATTAAAATACCTCAATTAAGAGAAAATGAGCAAAAACTAGAAAATGTATATAAAAAAATACCATCATTTGAGCACAAGGTATTTTTAGAAGGTGCAAAAAAAGCTTTTGAAATTATTATTACAGCCTTCAACAAAGGGGACGCGACTACTTTAAAAAATCTTGTTTCTAAAGATGTATATAAAGCTTTTGAAGGAGCAATTAATGATGGCTCAAATAACCCCAACTCGCAATTTTATTCTTTAATAATTGATGGTATCAATGATGCAAAAGTTGAAAATGGAAAAATAATTATAAGCGTAAATTTTATAAGTGAACAAATTTTAAGCGACAATGAAGAAAATATAGTAAAAAATAAGGATACATGGGTCTTTGAAAAACCAGAAAATTCAAATGGGCCAGCCTGGACACTTGTTTCAACTTAAAAAAATTTGGGATTTCATAATTTAAAAAAAAAAATTAAATCAAACGAGGGTTTTTCTTCCAAACCCTATAAAGATCAGTTGGGACATTTAACGATTGGTTATGGTCACTTAATTCTATCAAATGAAAAGACATTATTAAAAAAAAAAATATACAAAAAAGAGCTTGAAGAAATATTTGAAAAAGATTTTAAAAAAGCACTAAATAACTTTAATAGTAAATTAAAATTCCTCACTTCAAACAAAAAAGAAGCTGAGCTCCTAATTGAAATGATTTTTCAACTTGGAATAAAAGGCTGTCTTAAATTTAACAACCTTTTAAAAAATATGAGAAAAGGTAACAAACACCTTGTTTGTTTTGAAATGATGGATAGTCTTTGGTACAAACAAACACCTCATAGGGTAAAAAACTTGATTAAAAATTTTTTAAACAATGAATAACAACAATGATTTTTTTTTAAAACAAATGAAGGGTGTGAGCCCAATAAAAAAAAACAATAGGATAAAAAAAGAAGATCCTAAAACAAACTACAAATCTGAAAAAAAAAATATAGTAAAAAAACCAGAAGTTATAACCCAAAATGTCAACACAGTAATAAAAAATAGCGAGTTTTCTCTAGAAAAAATAGATTTAAAAAAGGGGATTAAAAAAGGGTCTTTTCATATAGATAAAAAAATAGACTTTCATGGTAAGTCACTCTTAGAGTCAGAAGGACAGTTTAATAACACAATCATAGAGAGTTATAATGCCGGGCAACGATGTTTATTGTTTGTTACAGGAAAAGGTCTTTTTAAATCAAAAAACTATGAAGAAAGTTACAAGCCAAAATTATACCACGGCATTATCAGGGCTTCTTTTATTGAGTGGGCAAGATCAAAAAAACTTTCCAAATATATTCTTTCGTTTGAACAAGCTTCAATTGAACACGGAGGAGATGGGGCTTTTTACGTTTACCTAAGAAAAAATAAAAACTAATTTTCTTCTAGGTTAAAAACCCTTCCATCAAAGTGAATATTTATTTTTATTGGCAGCAAAACTCCATCTTTTTTTTCAAAACTGATTTGTTCAAACTTACTTCTTTTATGATCAGCCCATAGATTAGAGTAGTTAGAAATATTTATAACAGTTTTATTTTCTTCTTTATTAAACTCGGCGTTCATGTTGTATATTCTTCTTCCATCAACTACTAAAGAACCGGCTTCACCCATTATAATTTCTAGAAAAGAACTAAGTGGGTCTTTAGTTTGTTTAATATTGAATATATCAACCCTCAATTTTTCTTTTTCATATGGTGTTTGATTTAATGAAATTAGTGCATTATTTTTATAGCCAAGATTCATAGTCTTTTCCGTTTTATTTGCTTTCCAAACATGATTATAGATGTGGGGTTTTAGTTTGTTATTTGCAACTATACCTTTTGAAAAGTAATTACCCTCAAATTTATAAATTGCAGATAAAAGCCCTTTACTTTTTAATTTTATATCGTTCAAATAATTATTATTATCAATTTCTAGCATCCAAACAAGCTCACCTATTTTTAACCCAGAAACTTTTATAGAAAATTCTTTGTAAAAACTTTCAGCACACACAGGGCTGTTTATAAAAAATAAAAAAATAAAAAAATTACTTAAAATAAATCTCATACAATTTTAACGGCTCTGAGCTAAACGGAACATCAAATTCTTTTATTAATTTGCTTTTTTTCTCATTTGATAAGTAAGAGATATTACTTGGGTCGCCAAGAAGAAAAAAATCATTTTTTCTATCAATATTTAATGCTGAGCTCATTTGAAAATGATTTGTAATTGAAGTACCTTTTTTGTGTGGCATTAAAATTAAATTTTCTTTGTCGCGTAATTGATATGCAATGTTTGAGAAAACAATACGATCAGATACAACAATATCTTTTTCTTTAATTATATCAGAAAGGTTGTTAGAAAATTTCCCCACACCTGTTATTCTGTCAAAAACTTTATTTTCTGACGAACTTAAAATAGAAAAAAATAACAAAGACGCAATTAGATAATTAAAAATAAAATTTATTTTTAAAATAGAGCTTTTGTTAACCAATCTAAATAAAAATACAAAAATAGAAATTAGCGCTGGAGCAGCCCAGTTAGCATTAGCCCTTACAAGAAAACTTTCTATCAAAAGGATTAAGATTATTGGTAAAGAAAATAATAATAAAAACTTATTTTCATAATCTAAACGGAAATTTTTGAGAAAAAAAATAAAAAAAACAAACAATAAAGGTCCCACCATTAATATCTGTGACCCTAAAAATTTTATTGGCTCATAAAAGTTTAGGTTTAAATTTTGTAAATTTGCATTATCAGATGTGTGAGAAAAGGTTATCCAACCATTATTAAAGTTCCATAAAATGTTAGGCAACAAAACCACAATAAAAGATAATAAAAAAACTAAAACACCTAAAGGGTTGTTTCTAAAACTTTTGAAGCTTGTTTTGTCTAAAAACAATAATAGCAAAAGACTTAATAAAAAATAAATAGCAGCATATTTCGCCAGAAATCCTAAACCTAAAACCAAACCTAATAAAAAAAAATTTATGGTAAGGTTGGTTTTTATTACTTTTAAAAGTAACACCATTGATATTGACCAAAATAATAAAAGCAATAAATCTGTTGATATTAAAAAAGAAGATAGACTAGCCGCAGGAATAATTAAAAAACTTAATGCACATAACTTTGCTTTTTTTTTATCAAATGATAAATTTAAGCAAAGTTTATAAATTGCATATGAAATAAAAAAATAAATAACAATAGGGAATATTTTTAAAGAAACAAAAGAATCACCAAACAAAATAGAATAACCGCCTAAAAACCAAGCAAGTAAAGGGGGTTTGGAATAATATCCTAAGTCAAGAGTTTGTGACCACAGCCAGTATTGAGCTTCGTCACCGTAAAGACTAAATTCTGTGAAATAGATAGCTGTAATTTTAAAAACTATAAGAAAAAAAACCGCAAAACTAAATATTTTATTTGTCATAAAATTTTTTATATAAAACAAAAGTCACTAAGATTGTAACAGTTACTACTATTTGAGAAAAAATTATATCGCTAAAAAAATGTCCCCCTGCGGCAATTCTTATAAAACCCAATAAGGAACCTAAAATTAACCCCAAATAAAGATATGCATTTTTCTTTGTTATAAAATAAAAGACAATTAACAAGAACCCCACAGAAGAATCACCAGATACAAACGAGCAATTTGAGGAACATGCATCACTAATTTTATACCACGGATTAAAATCTTGAAAACCATTAAAATACGAAACATCATTAGGTCTTGCTCTGCCCCACATGTTTTTTAACAAAAAATTCACAACCAACAACATTGTAATTGCTCCAGAAACCCAAATATAAATAATCTCTGATATTGAAAACTTATAACCAAAGTAAATTTTTTTTAATGGAAAAAATCGAAAAACCAAAGGAAGAATAAAAACATATATTAATATAAATGGAAGTAGAATTTTTCTAAAAAATATTGAAATAGGATAATAACTTTGAATTAAGAATTGTTTATCCCCATAGTAAAAAAGACCACTTATATAAAGATCTAGTGAAGGACCAACTGTTACAAATGCAGCTAATATAAAAAAAACAATTAACACATTTGTTACCATTGAAATTTGTGAAATCTTTAAACCATCCCAGTAGACGTTTGGATAATTATTTTTAATAAAATAATCAAATATCTTATAAACACCAACTGCAATTATCACCCCCCCAATAACATCAGTTAAAAAATGTGCTCCAACAACAACCCTGCTTAATGCTATAAAAAAACCAAAAAAATAAAAAAAATATCTTAAGTTAGGAATAGTCAATGCTATAATTATGGTAATTGCTATGATTGTTGAAGAATGACCTGATGGAAAGGAGTGGAAAGACGACTCAGTAGAAAAAAAATTAAACTCAAAACTACCATCTAATTGAGAATGGTTTGGTCTAGGTCTTCCTATCAGGTGTTTAATTATTTGGGTAATTAGACCAACAAGAAGTAAGTATGAAAAACTAAAAAAACTCAATTTTTTTAAATAAAAATATTTTTCTTTACCTATTATGTTTAAGGCTTTCATTAAATAAGAGGAAAAGAAGAGAAAAGAAAAAAATAAAAAATACCACAATGAGTCGCCTAAATCAGTTATTCCAATAAAAAAATCTTTAAGATAAGTTGATCCAATGCCATAATTAAATTTTGTGAAAAGGCCGTTAACCCAAAGATCAAACTTGTTAGTAAACAAAACTGATATTAGTAAAAGAATAAATAAACTTAACTCAATCTGTATTTTTTTAATCACAAACAATCGTTAGGTAAGGTTGATATTAAAATCAATCTTTAAAGTATGAATTTAGAAAGATCCTGACTTTTTATTAAATCAACTAAGTTGGTTTCAACAAATTTCTTATCTATTGTTATCGTGGTCGGTCCAATATCAGAGGCATTAAAACTAACTTCTTCTAAAAGCTTTTCCATGATTGTATGTAATCGTCTAGCCCCTATATTTTCAACATTTTGGTTTATTTCAGTCGCTAAAGAGGCAATTGAATCAATACCATCTTCTTCAAATTCTAAATCTACTTTTTCAGTGCCAAGGAGACCAACATATTGTTTGATAAGGCTGTTTTGTGTTTCAGTAAGAATAAGTTTAAAATCATCTTTTGATAAACTCTCAAGCTCAACACGTATAGGAAGCCTTCCTTGAAGTTCAGGCAACATATCGGAGGGTTTTGATAAATGAAAGGCGCCAGAAGCAATAAACAAAATATAATCTGTTTTTACTACGCCGTGTTTTGTGGATACCGCCGTTCCTTCTATAAGAGGTAATAAATCTCTTTGAACGCCCTCTCTAGATACATCAGCCCCACTTCTTTCACTTCTAGAAGTTATCTTATCAATCTCATCTATAAAAACTATTCCATTTTGTTCAACATCTTCCAAAGCTCTAGAGTTAATCTTATCTTGATCTAACAATTTTTCTGTCTCTTCTTGAAGAAGATAATCATGAGATTCGCTAACTGTCATCTTTTTCATTTTTTTTTGTTTACCAAAGTTTTTTCCAAACATATCGCCAAGATTTATCATCCCCATTTGTGAGCCTGGCATGCCTGGTATATCCATTGTTGGTAAATTCATTGATGAGTTTGCTGCAACAGGAATTTCAACCTCTTTATCGTTAAGCTCACCACTACGAAGCTTTTGTCTAAAACTATCCCTTGTTGACTCGCTTGAGGTTTTAGAAACAAGTATGTCTAAAATTTTTTCTTCTGCATTTTTCTCTGCTTTTGCCTTTACCTCTTTACCCATTTTTTCTTTTGTACTGTTGATACTAATTTCGACTAAATCTCTAATAATTTGTTCAACATCTCTTCCAACATATCCTACTTCTGTAAATTTAGTTGCTTCTACTTTTACAAAAGGAGCCTCAGCTAATTTTGCAAGACGACGTGATATTTCAGTTTTACCACATCCAGTTGGTCCAACCATTAGAATGTTTTTAGGAACTATTTCATCTCTAAGTGATTGATCTAATTGTTTTCTTCGCCACCTATTTCTTAGAGCTACTGATACAGCTCTTTTTGCATTTTTTTGACCAATAATAAACTTATCTAGTTCAGAAACTGTTTCTCTTGGGCTAAAATTAGATTCCATTATATCTCGATTGTTTCTGATATAATGTTGTGATTGGTATAAATACATATATCTGCGGCTATATTTAAAGACTCAATAGCTATATCTTTAGCATTCATCTCTGTATTTTTTAAAAGAGCTTTTGCGGCACTGTTTGCAAACGGTCCGCCTGATCCAATAGCTAAAATACCATCATCAGATTCAATTACGTCACCAGTACCAGATAGCAATAAGCTAACATCTTTGTTTGCAACAATCATCATGGCTTCCAACCTTCTAAGATACCTATCGGTTCTCCAATCTTTAGCAAGTTCTACGCACGCTCTCATTAACTGATTTTTATATTGATCAAGTTTGGACTCTAGTCTTTCAAACAAAGCAAATGCATCAGCAGTAGAGCCAGCAAAACCTGAAATAACAGAGTCATCTTGACCTAGTCTTCTTATTTTTTTAACATTCGGCTTCATAACAGTATTTCCGAAGCTGGCTTGGCCATCACCCGCAATAACTACTAAATTATCTTTTCTAATTCCTACAATAGTTGTCATTTAAATATTTTTTTGTTTTACTAATTTAAAAATGGCTACTTAATTCTTTTAATCAAGTGATTTGGCTAGAATATTTTATATATCACTGATATTAGGCGTTTTTATGAGAAACGCAAAAGTAAACAGAAAGACTAAAGAAACAGATATTTCTTGTGAAATTAACATAGATGGCACAGGTCAAAATGAAATTTCTACAGGTATAGGTTTCTTTGATCATATGTTGGAAATTTTTTCACACCATAGTCTTATTGATTTAAAGCTTAAAGCTGATGGAGACATTCATGTAGATTTTCACCACACTGTTGAAGATGCCGCATATGTTCTTGCAGAAGCAATTAATCAAGCTATTGGAGAAAAAAAAGGAATCAATAGATATGGTTTTTTCTACATACCGATGGATGAAAGTTTATCTAGAACTGTAATTGATTTTTCTGGTAGACCTGAGTTTGTTTGGAAGGTCAATTTAGGTCTAAAAAAAATAGGTGAAATGGACACAGAGCTTTTCCATGAATTCTTTAAAGCTTTTTGTAATGCATCTAAATGCAATTTACATATTGAGAACTTTTATGGCGATAACAATCATCACATAATAGAATCGTGTTTTAAATCGTTTGCAAGAAGCATAAGACAGGCACTTACTGTAGATGAAAGAACAAAAAATATAATACCATCTTCAAAAGGCACACTATAAATTAATGAAAAAAAACATAACCATAATTAACTATGGTTCTGGAAATATTTTGTCTGCAAAGCAATCATTTGCGAGAGTAATAAAAAAAGAAAACATTGATGCAGATGTTTGTATTTCTGGAAACCCAGAGACAATAAAAAAATCAACCCATATTGTGCTTCCTGGTCAAGGAGCCTTTGAAACATGCATTAAGGGACTGGAGGGAATTCCAGGAATGATTGAAGAGTTAAATAATTTCGTAGTTATTCAAAAGAAACCATTTTTTGGTATTTGTGTTGGAATGCAGCTCCTTGCAAATAAAAGCTTAGAGAATGGAAACCATAATGGGTTGGGTTGGATAGACGGGACTATAGAAAAGCTTCCTAGTAAAAATCTTAAAATGCCCCATATGGGTTGGAATTCAATAAGAGTATTAAATAAAAACCTTAAAATTAACCCCAAAGAAACTGACTATTATTTTGTTCATAACTATTATTTTAATTGTAAAAATAAAGAAAATATTTTGGCAGAAACTAACTATGGAATAGATTTTCCTTCTATTGTTAATAAAGAAAATATATACGGCCTTCAATTCCATCCTGAGAAAAGCTCAGATCAGGGGTTGGATATAATTAAAAGTTTTATAAAACTATGAACAGTCTAGCAAAAGAAAATATGAACATTGCTGTCGATAGCTTGAAAAAAATTTCTGAAACAGATCTTGCAGATCTTTGCAGTATTACAGAGCAAGCAATTAAAGCTGGAGGAGGTTTTGGTTGGTTAACAATACCGCCAATAGAAACTTTAAAAAAATATTGGAATGGTTTAATTTTAATCAAATCTAATATTTTGATTGTAGGGAGATTAAACGGTACAATTGCTGGTGCTTCACAAATATCATTTTATCCCCCAAATAATGAAGCTCAAAAAAATATTTCTAAAATACAATCTCATTTTGTAGCCCCTTGGGCTAGGGGTTACGGTTTGGCAAAGGCAATGATAGATAGGGCGTTAGAAATATCAAAAGAAAATAATAAAAAATGTATTCAACTAGATATCAGAGAGACCCAGTCAGCCGCTATTCAGCTTTTTGAAAATAAAGGCTTTTCTAAGTGGGGAGAAAACCCATCATACGCCTTTATTAATGGAACAAGAATAAGGGGTTATTATTATTTTAAAGATTTATAGTGAACATTTTTCCAGCGATCGATCTTAAAGAAAATAAATGCGTAAGACTCAGCAAAGGTGAGGACAACACAAGTGTTGTATTTAATGAAAATCCAGTTGATCAAGCAAAGTATTTTGAAGATCAGGGTTGTAAAAGATTACATCTTGTTGATCTTGACGCGGCTTTTGGAAGAAACGATATAAACAATAAGACAATTCAAAATATTAGAAATACTATATCAATACCCATTCAAATTGGGGGAGGAATACGCTCAAAAAATATTGCTAAAAGTTATTTTGATTTAGGTGCTGATTTTTTAATTATTGGATCTTATGCGGTTAGCAATAGTCAAGAGGTTAAAACTTTAGCAGAAAATTTTAAACAAAAAATATACGTTGCTCTTGATGTTTTAAAAAATAAAATAATGATTAAAGGTTGGGTTGAAGAAAGTGATTTCACACCAAAAAAAATTTTTCAAACATATGATGCATCAAGCATAAGAGGTTATGTTCTAACCGATATTGAAAAAGATGGAATGCTTACAGGTTTAAATCTGAAGATGATTACAGCTAATGTATTCTTAACAAACAAAAAACTTATTGTTGGAGGTGGTTTAAAAAATAATTTAGATTTAAAACAATTAAGGAATATAAATTCTGATAATCTTGAAGGTGTTATAGCTGGGAAATCTTTTTATGTGGGAAATATTGATTTAAAAGAAGCACAAAAAATATTAGATGGAAATGCTTAAAAAAAGAATTATCCCATGTCTTGATGTTAAAGATGGGAGGGTTGTAAAAGGAATTAATTTTTTAGACTTAGTTGATGCTGGAGACCCTGTTCGACAAGCTAAGTTTTATTCTGAAAATGGTGCAGATGAAATATGTTTCTTAGATATTAGTGCTTCATTAGAGAATAGAGATACAATTCTTAAAATGGTTGAAAGAACAGCAGAAGAGGTTTTTATACCTCTCACAGTTGGTGGCGGCGTAAGATCCATTGAAAATATTCAAAACTTATTAAAAGCAGGAGCTGATAAGGTTTCTATAAATTCTGCTGCAATAAAAGATCCAAATATTATTAAAAACTCATCTAAATATTTTGGAAGTCAGTGCATCGTGGTAGCTGTTGATGTAAAAAAAGATGGTGCTTCATGGAAAGTTCACTCTCATGGAGGAACAAAAAATACAAATATAGATGCTTTAGATTGGTTAAAAAAAGTTGAAGATTTGGGTGCAGGAGAAATATTATTAACCTCAATGGATAAAGACGGAACTAAGTCAGGTTTTGATCTTGAAATTTTATCTCGTGCAAACGACCTATTAGGCATACCAGTTATAGCAAGTGGAGGAGTGGGGTCTGTTAAACATTTCTATGAAGGAGTTAAAATTGGTAAAGCTGATGCTTTACTTGCAGCATCTGTCTTTCATTTCAACGAATTTAGTATAATGGATGTAAAAAATTATTTAAAAGAAAAAAATATAGAAGTTAGAATTTAGATGAATGACCCATTTTTAGATTTATTTACAATAATTGAGGATAGAAAAAAATCAAAATCAAAAAAATCTTACACCTTGAGTTTGTTCAAAGACGGAGAAAAAAAAATTGCACAAAAATTTGGTGAAGAAAGCGCAGAGCTTATTATAGATTATTTAAAGGGGTCAAAAAAAAGAACCATCGAAGAAGCAACAGATTTAATTTATCATTTATTTGTTTTATTAAGCTCAAAAAAAATAAGCTATCAAGATATTCAAAAAGAGTTAGTTAAAAGAAACGATGTACGACGAAAATAATATATTTGCTAAAATAATTAGAGGCGAAATACCTTGTGATAAAATTTATGAAGATGAAAATACGTTGTTTTTTAAAGATATAAACCCAACTGCAAAAATTCATATTTTAGCAGTCCCCAAATCACCCTGTGTTGATATATCTGATTTTGTTTTAAAGAATGACAATGAAATTGTTTCGGATTTTTTTAGAAAAATAGAAATGGTGATTAATAAGATGGGTATTAAAAACAATGGGTATCGAATAATTTCTAACTCAGGTATAGATGGCGGTCAAGAAGTTCCACATTTTCATATACATATTTTGGGAGGCGAAAAAGTCGGCCCTCAATAATTTATTATTAATCTTTAACGATTACGTAATTTACAATTTCAGTTACACCCTTAACAGTTTTTGCAACATCAATTATGGCTTCTAATTGCTCTGGTCTAGAGGTAATACCAACAACATAAACTTTGCCTTGAATTGTTTCAAAATTATATGCTACCGACCTCAAACCAACTGTTTTTGCGGCGAGACCTCTTACTTGCGCTGTAATCCAAACATCTTGAGCATATTCTTTTAGCGAAGCTCTGTTTCCAATTTGGATTTCATTTATAACCTCATTTACACCTTCAACTTCCCAAACTCTTCTTACAGCATCAATTCTAATTTCTTGATTATCAACAAGGCCTGTAAGCAAAACCCTTCCTTCTAAAACACTAGTGCTAACATCAACAAATAAGTTATCATCTGAATTTATAAATTTCGCAGCAATGTTAATTTTGATTGTTGCATCGTCAACAACAGATCCGAAACTTCTATCACCTTCTGCAACAACCATTCCTGTTGCCCCTCCAGAAGCTAAAATACCAGCTGGAGAACAGCTAAGTATATTTAGTAAAAAAATTAACATGAGAGTAACCAGAATATTATTTTTCATTTTGTATATCTAAGGCCTTTTTATAAATTTCTTTTTTACCTATATTTCCAATTCTATGCACTATTTCCACGGTGTCAGTCAAAGAAAATTTTACTAATAATTTATTTATAATCTCAATTATGTCAGGAGTTAGTCTAGATAATGAATTTTTGTTATTAGTTTTATCTTCTTCAACAACTATTACAAATTCCCCAAGGGAGTTTTTAGAGCTCTCCTTAAATGTATTATAAACATCAACAGATGTGCCAATAAAAACTCTTTCATTAATTTTTGTTAATTCCTTACAAACGGCAATTTTCTGATTTGGTATTGTTGTTGCTAGCATTTCTAAAAATAACAATATTTTATGAGTAGAGATAAAAAAAACAGATGTACAAACTGAGTATTTTAAAAGCTCTATAAAATCACTAATTCCTTTTTTTGTTTTAGGAACAAAACCAAGAAACTTATATTCATTTATTGGAATTGAAGAAAGTTGAAGGGCGCTAGTAATCGATGAGGCCCCAGGTATTATAGTCACATATATATTATTTAAAACACAATGCCTAACAAGTTTAAATCCTGGATCTGATATTAGGGGGGAGCCAGCATCAGAAATAAGAGATAATTTTTTATTATCCAGATGGTCTTTAATTTTTTCTATAACACTTTCTTCATTATAATCATGTAAGGAAATTAACTTCTTTTTAATGTCTAATTTTGATAGTAGTTTGAGAGAATGTTTTGGGTTTTCACATATAATTATATCAGATTCACCAAGAGTCTTTACTGCTCTCGAACTTATATCTCCAAGGTTTCCAATTGGTGTTGAAACTATGTACAAGCCATTTTTCATAAAAATATCAGTAATCTTTTTTATATTGTTAGCCTCATGTGCTCCAGTAAATAATGTTGCAAACAATAAAAATAAAAAAACAGATATTTTAATTTCAACTGAAATTTTAGTAGAGTCAGGTACTGAGCAAGAAAATGTAAAGTTAGAAGAAAAAAAATTAGAAAAAAAACCATCATTTATAATTCCTGATGAAAGTCTTCAAAATAATATTACAATTATTTTGTCTAAAAAAGATAGGCCTGAAATTGTAAACCAATTCATTAATATAATTGAGTTAGCAGTTTATCAAAAAAAAATACAAAATATTTCTTTTACAATTAAAATTTATGAAAACAAAAAAGAATTAAATGATTTTTTGACAAACCAAAATTTGGCTGGAAAAATTTTCATTGGCCCATTAAACTCATCAGATAGTCAGACACTCCATCAGTTTTGTTCTAATGGAGCCATATTCTTTTCATTTTCCTCAACTACAACTTTAGCAAAAAATTGTGTATTTTTAATTAATTTTTTTCCAGAAAATGAATTGAAAACTATTTTTAATTTTTTTCCTAATAATTCTAAAGTCGCTCTTCTTTATCCAGAAAATGAATATGGTTTTGGAATAAATTCAATTATTGATAATGTTGCAGATCAAAGCAAATCAATAATTATTAATAGAGCATCTTATAATAAAGACCTTACCAATGCCCCTGAGGCCATAAAAGAACTTGGAAAATATGAACTTCGCAAATATGAACTGAATAGACAAAAACAAATATTGGCAAACAAAAAAGACAAAGAGTCAAAAAAAAGATTAATTAAGCTTGAAAAATTTCAAACAACAAAAGATTTCGATTTTACTCATATAATAATCGCTGATTATGGACTCAGATTGCTTCAAGTGGCCCCACTTTTACCTTATTACGACATAGATCCAAATGTAGTGAGGTTCGTTGGTACAGGAGCTTGGGACGATGAGGTTTTTTATGATGAGCCGAGTTTAAGCGGGGCAATCTATCCAGGTATTGAATTAAACAAAAGGAAGCAACTTAACGATGATTACCAAAATTTATATGAGGAAAGGCCGTTAAGAATATCAACCCTACCCTATGATCTTGTGGGATTGTTAGATTACTTAATTAATAATGATCATACAACATTAACTTTATATGAAACTCTTCAAGATAATAAAATAAGGTTTGCAGGAGTAGATGGTAATTTTTATTTTTCAAAAAATCGAATTGAGAGAGATCTTCAGGTTTTGCAAATTAAGAAAGGACAAACACATGTTATATCAAAATAAGAATGATTTTAATTTTGTTATTGCAATTTTTCTGTGACTAATAACATTCTTTTCTTCAAGGTTCATTTCCGCAAATGTTTTAATATTATTATCTGGAATAAAAATTGGATCATATCCAAATCCGTTAGAACCTCTTGGTTCTAAAGTCACAGTACCATTAATTTTTCCTAAAAATATTACATGATGATTTTTTTTTAGAGTTAAGGATATGGCGGTAATAAAAAAAGCTTTATTGTTTTTTTTCTTAATTACATCTGAAATAATATATTCAAACGCCTTTTTATTGTTAGAGAATTTTTTTAAAAATCTTTTTGATTTTACACCTGGATTATTTTTTAGAGCTTCAACACAAAAACCTGAGTCATCTGCAAAACAAGGCATATTGAATAATTCTTGACCATATTTAGATTTAATTTTGGCATTTGATGCAAATGTGTCCCCAGTCTCTTTTGGTTCTTTAATTTTTTCAAATGAATTTAAGTCATAAACTTTAATTTTACTGTCTTTAAAGATTTGCTTTACTTCAATTATTTTTTTTTGGTTATGCGAAAAAAATAAGATATCTTTCAATTTTTATCCCAGGGCACTTTTTTGCTTAGATATAATTTGACTAATACCAATTTGCGCTAGTTTGTATAATTCCTGATATTGACCTGAGCTGAAAAAAAACTCTTCACCTGTAACCTGTATTTCTGATAATTTTTCATTATCACAAATAACAAAATTTGCATCAACTTGAGCGGCAGAATCTTCTTCATAATCTAAATCTAAGCATGGTTTATTATCAACAATACCAACAGAGATGGCGGCAACATAGTTTTTTATGATTTTTTGTTGAATGTTATAATTTTTTTTCAATTTCTCTATTGCTAGGTAAAGCGCCACAAAACCACCACTTATAGACGCTGTTCTTGTTCCACCATCTGCTTGTATAACATCACAATCAATTTTAATTTGACGTTCACCAAGTTCTTGTAAATTCGTAACAGATCTCAGGCTTCTTCCAATCAACCTCTGTATCTCTTGTGTTCTCCCGCTTTGCTTTCCTCTTGCTGCCTCTCTATCAATACGCGTGTTTGTAGATCTTGGCAACATTCCATATTCAGCTGTAACCCAACCTTTTCCTGAATTACGAAGCCATGGAGGTGTTTTTTCATCTATTGATGCAGTACACAAAACATGGGTGTTCCCAAACTTGACAAGGCACGATCCTTCTGCATGAAGATTAACATTTGTTTCAAATGTAACATCTCTCAGTTGATCAAAATTTCTATCTTTTCTCATTTAATATATCTAATAATTGAATTTTATTATTAATACACCAATATATTACACATGAAAAACAATTTGTATTTAGAGCTAACAGATCGCACTAAACAAATTTTTAAAACTGTTGTTGAGAGCTATTTAGAAACAGGCTCTCCTTCAGGCTCAGAGACTGTTTTAAAAAGAGCTGGTTTAGATATCTCATCTGCTTCTGTTAGAAATATATTATCAAATCTTCAAAAAGAAGGACTATTATTTGCTCCCCATACCTCTGCAGGAAGAGTTCCAACAGATAAGGGGATGAGATTTTTTGTAGACGGCTTATTAGAGTTTGGTAGAATTTCTAAAGAAGACAAAGAAAACATTGAGCAGCTGGGTTCCTCAAAAAGTAAATCATATCAGGAAGTATTAGATGAGGCATCAAGAGCAATTTCTGGACTGTCTAACTATGCCGGCATAGTTATAGCTCCAAAATATCAAAAGAATTTAAAACACCTTGAATTTATAAGACTTAATCAATCCCAAATAATGTCAATTTTAGCTTATGAAAATGGAGAAATAGAAAATAGAATTATAGATGATGCCGGTAAATATACTAATTTAGAACTTCAACAAACATCAAATTATCTAAGCGAAAAATTTAAAAACAAAAACATTAATCAAATAAAAAAAATAATCCAAGAGGACGTATCGAGCTCAAGATCTAACCTAGAGGATATTTCCAGCAAACTTATAAAAAAAGGTATTGTAGAAATAGATCCTAAATTTAATAATCCTTATATTTTTTTACATGGACAATCCAAACTCTTAGAAGATGAAATAATTTCTAATGATCTTGATCAAATAAGAGAGCTATTTGACGAAATAGAAAAAAAAACCACTTTTATAGACATTCTTGAAAATGCCGGTAACGCAAAAGGAGTGCAAATTTTTATTGGTTCACAAAATTTTTTATTTAAACACTCTGGTCTTTCTGTGGTAATGGCCCCATATAAAAATAAGGAACAAAAAATTGTAGGCGCAATTGGGGTGGTTGGACCAACAAGGTTAAATTATTCTAAAATTGTGCCCCTGGTTGATTATACGTCAAAAATAATTGGAAAGGTTATTAAGTGATGGAAAAAGATAAAGAACAAACTGAAGAAGAAATTAATGAAAGCCATGAATCACAAGACGTAGACGATTCCAAAGAAGGTAATATAGATGAAATTAATTCAGAAAATATTGATGAGGATGCAGAATCTGAAGAAGAAGAAAATATAAAAGAAACAGAAGAAGATATTCTCAAGGGAGAGATCAAAATATTAAAAGAAGAAAAAATTAGAGTCTTGGCTGAAATGGAAAATCTTCGTAAAAGATTTGAAAGAGAAAAAATTGACTCAATAAAGTACGGTAGTGTTAATTTTGCAAGAGATATTTTATCTCCAGGAGATAATTTAGAAAGAGCCTTGTCAGCTATTAATGAGGAGGAGGAACATCCTCAATCAATTAAAAATTTAATAGAAGGACTTTTAATGGTCAAAAAAGAACTATCAACTGCTTTGGAAAAAAATGGTATTACAAAAATTGATTCACTGGATAAAAAATTTGATCCAAATCTTCATCAAGCAATGATGGAAATTGAAAATAATGATCTTGATGAGGGGATTGTTGTTCAAGAAATTCAATCTGGATACATGATGCACGATAGATTGTTAAGACCAGCTATGGTGGGGGTGTCAAAAAAACCTCAAAAAGATGCTGAAGTGGAGCCTGACAAAGAATTAAAATCAGATAATGACGTTAGTGATAAAGAAGCCAAAAACTAAGAAAAATTCATAATAACAAATATTTAGCTTAACTTCTTGTATTTTTAAACTTTCATACCATATTCTTTATAGCCCCATATAAGGCAAAAATTTAATCAAAATAGGACGAAATTATTATGGCAAAAGTTATTGGAATAGATCTCGGTACCACAAATTCTTGTGTTGCGGTGATGGACGGAAAAGAAGCAAAGGTTATTGAAAACTCAGAAGGCGCTAGAACAACCCCCTCAATGGTTGCTTTCACAGAGTCTAAAGAAAAACTCGTAGGCCAATCAGCTAAAAGACAAGCTGTAACCAATCCAGAAAATACTCTTTTTGCCATAAAAAGATTAATTGGAAGAAATTTTGAAGATAAATTAGTCAAAGATGATAGCGGCCTTGTTCCTTATAAAATCGTAAAAGGTGATAATGGCGATGCTTGGGTAGAGGCGCGAAGCGAAAAATATAGTCCTAGTCAAATTAGTGCTTTCGTTTTACAAAAAATGAAAGAAACAGCTGAGAGTTATCTTGGAGAGAATGTTACTCAAGCAGTTATTACTGTGCCAGCTTATTTCAATGATGCACAAAGACAAGCTACTAAAGATGCTGGCAAAATTGCTGGTTTAGAAGTACTTAGAATTATTAATGAGCCCACAGCAGCGGCACTTGCATACGGACTTGATAAGAAAAAAACTGGAACTGTAGCTGTTTATGATCTAGGTGGAGGTACATTTGATATTTCAATTTTAGAAATTGGAGACGGAGTATTTGAAGTTAAATCTACAAATGGCGATACACATTTAGGTGGAGAAGATTTTGATTTAGAAATAATTAATTATTTAGCTGATGAATTTAAAAAAGATAATGGTGTTGATCTTAGATCAGATAAACTTGCACTTCAAAGATTAAAAGAAGCTGCAGAAAAAGCAAAAATAGAACTTTCAAGCTCAACTGAAACAGAAGTAAACCTTCCATTTATTACTGCTGACCAATCTGGCCCAAAACATTTAACTATAAAATTATCAAGGGCAAAACTTGAAGCAATTGTTGGTGATCTTCTAACGCAAAGTTTAAAACCCTGTGAACAAGCTCTTAAAGACGCCGGCCTGCAAGCAGCAGATATTGATGATGTTATTCTTGTTGGTGGTATGACTAGAATGCCTAAAGTAACAGAGTTAGTTAAAAACTTTTTTGGTAAAGATCCTAACAAGGGTGTTAACCCCGATGAAGTTGTTGCGTCTGGTGCAGCTATTCAAGGCGGAGTATTACAAGGGGATGTTAAGGATGTCTTACTTTTAGACGTAACACCTTTATCTCTTGGAATTGAAACTTTGGGTGGAGTATTTACTCGCTTAATTGATAAAAACACAACTATTCCAACAAAGAAAAGTCAAGTTTTCTCTACTGCAGAAGATAATCAAAGTGCAGTAACAATCCGTGTGTTCCAAGGTGAAAGAGAAATGGCTGCTGATAATAAATTGCTTGGCCAGTTTGATTTGGTTGGCATCCCCCCTGCAGCAAGAGGAATGCCGCAGATTGAAGTCACCTTTGATATTGATGCAAACGGCATTGTTAATGTTTCAGCTAAAGATAAATCAACAGGTAAAGAGCAGCAAATTCGTATCCAAGCATCTGGAGGTTTATCAGATGATGAAATTGAAAGAATGGTTAAGGAAGCAGAAGAAAATGCTGAGGAAGATAAGAAAAAAAGAGAGTCCGTGGATACTAAAAATCAAGCCGACAGCTTAATTAACGAAACAGAGAAAAATCTAAAAGAGCACGGTGATAAGGTTCCTGAAGAAGATAAAAACAAAATAACTGCTGATATAGAAGAGTTAAAAAAAGTTAAAGACAGCGATGATATGGAAGCAATTAAAGCAAAAACAGAATCTTTAGTTCAATCTTCTATGAAGTTAGGTGAGGCGATTTATAAACAAGATCCACAGGCTGGAGCACCCCAACCTGATCCTTCCGGTGAAGAGCCATCTTCTGATAAAAAAGATGAAAAGGTAGTTGATGCAGAATTCGAAGAAGTAGACGAAGATAAAAAAGACTAACCTTATCTAATATTACCTTTTAAAGGGGCGTAAATGGCTGATAAAGATTTTTACGAAATACTTGGTGTTCAAAGAAATGCCAGTGATGATGAAATAAAAAAATCTTACCGTAAGCTTGCGATGAAATATCATCCTGACAGAAATAAAGATGATAAAGAGTCTGAACGCAAATTTAAAGAAGTATCAGCTGCTTATGAAATCTTAAAAGATTCTGAAAAAAGATCTGCTTATGATCAGTATGGTCATGACGCCTTTCGTCAGGGTGGAGGTGGCCAAGGCTTTGGAGATTTTGGAGGAGGTTTTTCTGATATATTTGAAGAATTTTTTGGTGGAGGCTTTGGTGGTCAATCAAGACAACGAGGACCGCAAAGAGGAAATGATCTTCGTTATAATATGTCAGTTTCTCTTCAAGAAGCTTATAACGGAAAAAAATCTCAAATAAGAATCCCAAGTTACGATGGTTGCGATTTATGTTCAGCAACTGGAAGTGCTGATAAAACAGGACCAAGTACTTGCTCGACATGTGGCGGACAAGGAAAAGTCAGATCAACTCAAGGCTTCTTTTCAATAGAGCGTCCTTGTCCAACTTGTGGTGGTGAAGGTTCATCCATTAAAAACCCATGTTTAAAATGTAGTGGAACAGGACAAGTTAAAAAACAAAAAACTATTTCTGTAACAATTCCAGCAGGTGTTGATACGGGTACAAGAATTCGCATATCTGGTGAGGGAGAGCCTGGACAAAGAGGAGCTGGAAATGGTGATTTATATATTTTTGTTGAAGTGCAAAAAGATAAATTATTTGAGAGAGAAGAAGAAAATATTTTTTGCCAAATTCCTATTTCAATTACAACAGCAATTCTTGGTGGCGATGTAGAAGTTCCGACTATAGAGGGAAAGAAGGCCAGACTTAATATTCCTCCAGGCACACAATCAGAAACTCAGTTTCGTTTAAAAGGTAAGGGTATGAGTATTCTTCGACAGACAAGAAGAGGAGATATGTACGTTGAGGCAAATGTAGAAATCCCGGTTAATCTCAATAGTAAACAAAAGGCAATATTGCAGGAATTTGAAAAAGAAGGTGGCACGTCAAAAAAACACAGCCCAAAATCTCAAAGTTTCTTTTCTAAGTTAAAAGAAGTTTGGGAAGATTTAACTTAATTTCTTTTCAATCAAGTCTACCCAAAGTATAAGCAACTTATGGCAAAAATTAATATTGCAGTAGCAGGATGTCTGGGCCGCATGGGTCAAGAATTATCTAAACAGATTATTGATAACAATAAGCTTGAGTTTGTTGGGGGTTTTGAACATAAAAAACACAAAGACATCAATAAACAATTTAAAAACGTCTCTGATATTAATTCAACAAAAATAATTGACTCTAACCCAGCTATCTCAATTAAATTAGCAAGCGTGCTAATAGATTTTACTACACCACAATCTACTTTGGAGAATGTTAAAATAGCATCACAAAATAAAACGGCTGTTATTATTGGTACAACTGGAATGACTGAATCTCAAAAAAAGAAAGTTAAAAGTTACGCAAAAAAAATTCCAATTCTTATGTCTTCAAACATGAGTCTTGGTGTAAATTTACTTTTTAATTTAGTTCAACAAACCGCACACGCCTTAAAGGATACAGATTATGATATTGAAATTGCAGAAACGCATCATAAACATAAAAAGGATGCACCGTCTGGAACAGCTTTGTCACTAGGTGAATATGCTGCAGAGGGAAGAAAAGTTTCATTGAATAAATCAAAAGTTTTAGACAGAACAAAAAAGTTAACCAATAGAAAAAAAGGAGATATTGGTTTTTCAGTAACAAGAGGCGGTGAGATTGCTGGAGAACATACTGTTAGTTTTATTGGTGAAAATGATAGGGTTGATTTAGTTCATAAAGCAAACAACAGATCAATCTTTGTTAAAGGTGCCATCGATGCCGCTATATTTCTAAGCAAGAAAAAATCAGGCTTCTATACAATGAACGATTTGTTATTTTCTAAATAAAATTATTTGATTTGTAATTCGATTATATAAAGACTCTTTTAGTTCGGCATGCAAAAATGAAGCAACCTCAGTTTCTTTGTCTGATTCTCTAATTGATAGTTTTGATTTATTTTTTTGTTTAGTAAAAAATACTTTTGACCAATAAGTGTTGAACTTAGAAGAATAAAAAAGTTTATCACCTTTAAATTTTTTTATAGAGATTTCTTTTTCATCAATACTAATTTGGTCATTAATATCTTTTTCTTTAAAATATATTCGAATAAGAAAAACTATAACGAGGTATTCAGCTCCAAGAAATATTGAAACAGGCCATGCTCCTTGTGCTATGAGAAATAAAGAGAAAAGAACACTCCAAAACATTAAAATTATTCCTAAAATTATAAAAACTAATTTGGAACTGCTTTGATAAGGTGTTATTTTTTCTTTCATCATATTTGTTGTATTTTAGTATTTATATAAAAATTTTTTATTTTAAAGTGGGCTCATGGATAAAAGTTCAATCAATTCTGTTTATAGAATTCTGGCAAAAAAAATTGGTGAACCAAAGACAGAGCTTAATTACCGGAACCCATATACATTTTTAGTCTCTGTTGTTTTATCAGCACAGGCAACAGACAAATCAGTAAATAATGCCACAAAAGATTTGTTTAAAGCGGTTAAACCCCCAAAAGATATGGTTGCTTTAGGAGAGAGAAAACTGAAAGGATATATTAAAACAATTGGACTTTATAACTCCAAAGCTAAGAATGTTATTAATTTATCAAAAATATTAATTAAAGATTACAAAAGCAAAATCCCTAGCGAATTTAATGATTTAACAAGCTTGCCAGGAGTGGGCAATAAAACGGCTAGTGTTTATCAAAATGAAATTTTAGATATTCCAAGAATTGCTGTAGATACTCATGTTTACCGTGTTTCAAACCGAGTAGGGTTAGCAAAAACTAAAACCGCAGACCAAACACAGGAAATTTTAGAGCAAATAACACCTAAAAAATGGCTAAAAACAGCCCATCACTTGCTTATTTTGCACGGAAGATATACATGCAAATCGCAAAAACCAATGTGTGACCAATGTGTCATCACTAAACACTGTTTGTATTTAAAAAATGAAAAAAATTAAAAAAATATTAGCAGCTAATAGAAGTGAAATTGCTATTAGAATATTTAGAGCTGCAGAAGAGTCTGGCATCAAAACTGCTGCTATTTATTCGAAAGAAGATAGGTTTGCTCTTCATCGCTTTAAGACTGATGAGAGTTATCTTGTGGGTGAAGGTAAAGGACCTATCCAAGCATATCTCGATATTAATTCCATCATTGATATTGCAAAGAAAGCAGACGTAGATGCTATTCATCCTGGATATGGTTTTTTATCAGAAAATCCTGATTTAGCTGATCAGTGTGAAAAAAATAATATTATATTTATTGGGCCCACTAAAGAAATACTTAATAGACTTGGAAACAAGACTGCAGCAAAAGAAGTTGCAGACGAAGCTGGGGTTAGCACCATTCCTTCAGTAAAAGTAAATGAAGCAAATAAGAAAACCATTCACGATGAGGTAAATAAAATTGGTTACCCTGTTATTGTGAAAGCGAGCTGGGGTGGTGGTGGAAGAGGAATGAGAGTTGTTCGTTCTCCTGATGAATTATCCGAACAAATAGAACTTGCACAAAGTGAATCTAAAAAAGCCTTTGGCAAGGATGAAGTCTTTATTGAAAAGTTTTTAGAAGATGCGGCTCACATTGAAGTTCAAATATTAGGGGACAAGCACGGTAACATTGTTCATTTGTATGAAAGAGACTGCTCTCTTCAAAGACGCCATCAAAAAATTATTGAAAGAGCACCAGCGCATTTTTTAGAAGAAACATCTAGACAAAGTATTTGTGGTTCAGCAGTTAAGATTGCAAAGTATGTAAATTATTGTGGGGCCGGAACTGTTGAATTTTTGTATGATAAAAAAAATAACCAACATTATTTTATTGAAGTAAATCCAAGAATTCAAGTAGAACACACTGTAACAGAAGAAGTGACAGGGATTGATATTGTAAAGGCTCAAATAAGAATTGCGGAAGGTGCAAAGATTGGAGAGGATCCAGCCTTACCAAATCAAGAAAATATTAAGTTAGATGGTTACGCAATTCAGTGCCGTGTTACTACAGAAGATCCTCTCAATAATTTTATGCCAGATTACGGTAAGATAATGACATACCGATCTGCTTCTGGCTTTGGTGTAAGATTAGATGGTGCAACGGCAGCTTCAGGATCAATTATTACACCGTATTATGATTCTCTTCTTGTAAAAGTTACGACTTGGGCACAATCAACCGATGATTGTATTAGAAGAATGGACAGAGCTCTTCGTGAATTTAGAATAAGGGGTGTTAAAACCAATCTCGTTTTTCTTGAGTCTCTTATAAACAACGATGATTTCAAGTCTGGCAAATACAATACTAATTTTGTTGATACCAATAAAGATCTATACAATTTCAAACCTAAAAAAGATCGCGCATCAAAAATTATTTCTTACTTAGGTGACATTGTTGTTAATGGACATCCAGATATAAAAGGAAGAACAAATGATTTTGATTTAACAGATGCGGTAATTCCTTCTTTTGAAAAAAATAATAGTGTAACCAATTATGTAGAAGAATTAAAAAAACATGGACCTGAAAAACTCTGTCAAAAGATAAAAGAAAAAAAATATACTCTTATTACTGATACAACTATGCGAGATGCTCACCAGTCACTTCTTGCAACAAGAATGAGGACAGATGATCTTGTAAACATTGCTGAATTTTATAGTAACAAACTCTCTGATTTATTCTCCATTGAGTGTTGGGGTGGCGCAACTTTTGATACTTCAATGAGGTTTTTAAAAGAAGACCCATGGGATAGATTGGCAAAAATAAATCAACAAGCCCCTAATATTTTAAAACAAATGCTTTTACGTGGATCCAATGCTGTTGGGTATAAAAACTATCCTGATAATGTTGTGAAATTTTTTGTTAAAGAAGCAGCGCAAGCAGGAATTGATATATTTAGAGTTTTTGATTCATTGAACTTAATTGATAATATGAAAGTTTCTATTGAAGAAGTTCGGTTACAAAATAAAATTTGCGAGGGAACAATTTGTTATACTAACGATGTCACCGACCCTAAAGAAAATAAATATACTTTAAAATATTATATTGAACTCGCAAAAGAATTAGAAAAAGCAGGCTCACATATCATTGCCATTAAAGATATGGCAGGTTTATGTAAACCATCAGCTATTAAACTTTTAATAAAAGAATTAAGAAATGAAATTTCACTACCTATCCATTATCACACACATGATACGTCTGGCACTTCATCAGCTACTGTTTTGGCAGCAATTGAAGAGGGTATAGATATTGTTGATTTGGCAATGGACTCGATGAGTGGCTTAACTTCTCAACCAGCACTTGGTTCTGTTGTGTCAATAATGAAACAAAACCATGAAGACTCTAGACTTGATGAAGTTAATATAAGAGAAGCTTCATTATATTGGGAGCAAGTTAGAAATAATTACAAGGCTTTTGAGACTGACTTTAAAGGAGGTAGCTCTGATGTATATTTACATCAAATGCCAGGAGGGCAATTTACCAACTTAAAAGAACAAGCTCGATCTCTTGGCATAACAACTGATAAATGGGGTCTTGTTGCTAATATGTATGCAGAAGTAAATAAGATGTTTGGCGATATAATTAAGGTAACACCTTCTTCAAAAGTGGTTGGAGATATGGCGCTCTATATGATTACAAATGATCTCAGCCCTGAGGATATTTTGGATCCAAATAAAGAAATTTCTTTCCCTTCATCGGTCGTAGAATTTTTTAAAGGTGAAATCGGAATACCGATGGGTGGATTTCCAGAAAAATTGCAGAAAAAAATATTAGGGAATGAGAAGCCTCTTACTGAAAGAGCTGGCGCTGTTCTAGCAAGTGTTAACCTGAATATGGAAAAAGAGAAATTAGAGACAAAATACGAAGAAAAAATTTCTAATCAACAACTAGCATCGTATTTAATGTACCCTAAAGTATTTGTGGATTTTATGGATCATCGCCAAGCTTATAGCGATACTTCTATTCTATCAACGGAATTGTTTTTTTATGGACCACTTCCAGATAAGGAATACTCTTTACCAATAGATAAAGGTAAAAATCTTATTGTTCGTTATTTAGCAAAAGGAGAGCCCAATGCTAACGGTTCCAGTTCGGTATTTTTTGAACTTAATGGGCAACCAAGAACGATTGAAATTACTAATACAGAGTTTTCAAAAAATGTTGCTACTAAAATTAAATCAGAAGAGGGTAATCCAAATCATATCGGATCACCCCTGCCAGGACAAGTTGCTAAAATATTTGTTAATGAAGGCATAAAGGTAATTAAGGGTGATAGAGTTTTGGTTATTGAAGCAATGAAAATGGAAACAACTATTAATGCAGAAAAAAGTGGTACAATCAAAAAAATCTTCGTAAATTCTGGAGATAATGTAGAAACAAAAGATCTATTAATTGAAATAGAATAAATTTAATTTAGTAAATTAAATTCTTTATAACAACTTTCTAGTGCCTGCTTCGAATTTAATAACTCTGCTTTGTCATTTCTTAGCTCAAAATACTCAACTCTTTTGTTACTCAGTTCTTGGTTAAAAAATAAAAATAATCTACATTTTTCACTATCATATCTTAAGGTGTAGACAGACCCATCTGTTCTTGAAAGCTGAGCTTTACCTAATAAGTCGAAAATTATATTTTCAGTTTTTCCAATAAAATTTATATCTGCTAATTTCTGTTGATTTTCGATAATACTTTTTTCTATTTCTTTTTTTTCTTCTAAGATTTCTATTTCTTCCTCTATTTCCTTTTCTTCAATAATTTCTGCAATTACAGTGTCCTCTTCACTCTCTTTTTTTGGAATGGATTCTTTAACTTTGTCAGTAACAGTATTTGTAACTTTAATAACTTCTTTGGTAACCTCTACAGTAGAACATCCCCAAACTAATAACGATAATGTAAGAAATAAAAATATCCGCATTGCTCTTATGATCAATTGTATATATGTAATATATTTATGATTACATCAATTAAATCACCTTTCTTAGAATATAAAATGACGATTTTGAGAAATAAAAAAACTTCTAATTCTCTATTCAGACAAACAATGAACGAAGCAAGCTATCTAATAGCAGCTGAAGTATTGAAACATTTAAAATATAAAAAAGTCATTGTTCAAACACCACTCACAAAAACAACTGGAAAAGACCTTGCGCAGCAAGTTATTCTTGTCCCCATCTTGAGAGCTGGACTTGGATTGCTAGAGGGTTTTGTAAAGTTTTTACCGGATGCAGAAAAAGGACATATTGGTTTATACCGTGATGAACAAACATATGAGCCAGTTGAATATTTATTTAAACTTCCAAAAACTAAAAATAAAAAAGTTCTTGTCCTTGATCCAATGCTTGCTACAGGAAACTCATCTATAGCAGCTATAAATCTAATAAAGAACAAAGGCGTTAATATCAAAGATGTTGCACTGATTTCTCTTCTTGCCGCACCTGAGGGAATAAAAAATGTCCAAAAAAATCATCGCTCCCTTCATGTCTTTACCTGTCAAATTGACGCAAAATTGGATAAAAATAAGTTCATAGTGCCTGGGCTTGGTGACGCAGGTGATCGATATATGGGCACCTAGATCATTTATCCACGATATATAATTTAAATTTAATTTATTAATTTTTTTTTCAGATAAAGATGATATCAAAGACTATATTTTACGGAAATAATGAGGAGATATTTACTATGAAAAAACTTTTAAATATTTTTGTTGTTTCTTTCGCACTTGTATTTTCATCAAATCTATTTGCAAATAAAATTGGTGTAATTTACGATGCTGGAGGAAAATTTGACAAATCTTTTAATGAATTAGCTTTTAAAACAGCTGAAAGAGTAAAAAATGAATTAGGTTGGACTATGGTTGAGTTCGAAGCATCTAATAATACTCAAATTGAACAAGGAATGAGAAAAGTTGCTGACAGAGGAGCAACTCTTGTTGTTGCAATGGGATTTGCACAAGCTGATGCAGTTGCGGCTGTGGCACCAGACTACCCAGATACAAACTTTGTAGCTGTTGATGTTTGTTGGTTGGATGATCCAGCAGGAAATATTTACCAAGCATGTTACAAGGAACACGAAGGATCTTTTCTTGTTGGTATGATTGCTGCTATGGCATCTGAAAGTGGCACGATCGGATTTGTTGGAGGAATGGATATTCCTCTAATCAGAAAATTCCAAGGTGGTTATGAGCAAGGTGCACAATATGTAAACCCAGACATTCAAGTTATAGCTAATATGACTGGAACAACTCCTGAAGCTTGGAATAACCCGACTAAAGGTGCTGAGTTAACAAAAGCTCAAGTTGATGGTGGTGCTGATGTTGTTTATCAAGCTGCTGGTGGAACAGGAATTGGTGTTCTTCAAGCTGCAGCGGATGCAGGCATCATGGGTATCGGTGTTGATACAAATCAAAACTGGATGCACCCAGGAAATATGTTAACTTCAATGTTAAAACGTTTAGATTTAACAATCTTTGAGCAAGCTGAAAAAACTGCTGCTGGTACTTTTGAACCAGCTATAGTTGTGCTAGGTCTTGCAGAAGGTGGAGTTGGTTATGCTGCTGAAGACGGCATGGTAACAGATGAAATGGCTGCTGCTGTTGAAGCTGCTGCAGCAGAAATTGCAAGTGGAGCAATGGCTGTTGCTGACTGGTCACAAGAGTAATAATTAAAAACTTTGGTGAGACCAATTCTTAAAACATAGTTTTATATGGTCTCACCTATTTTACAACTAACTAACATTAGTAAATCTTTTGGCCATGTTCAGGCTAATAAAAATATCAATTTAACAATTAATAAAGGTACCATTCACGGCATCATTGGTGAAAATGGAGCTGGGAAATCTACGTTAATGAGTATTGTTTATGGGCTTTATCAAGCTGACTCAGGAACTATTAAAGTAAACGAAAAAGAGATTAAATTAAAATCACCAAGAGACTCAATAGAAAATGGAATTGGTATGGTGCACCAACATTTTATGCTTGTGGAGAACTTTACAGTTCTCGAAAATATTGTTTTGGGTTTTGAAGGTGAGGTAGTCTTTGGAAAAAATTTAGAAAAAGCAAAAATAGATCTAAAAAATTTATGTGAAACATATAATTTAAATGTTGATCTTGATTCTGTCATATCAGATTTATCTGTTGGCTTTCGACAAAGAGTGGAAATTTTAAAATCGTTATATCGCGGCGCAGAAGTATTTATTTTAGATGAGCCAACAGGTGTTTTGACACCACAAGAGGTTGACGAATTGTTTAAGATACTTCGTTCTTTAAAAGAAGAAGGAAAAACAATTGTATTAATCACGCACAAGTTAAATGAGATTATGGATTTAACAAGTGAAGTTTCAGTTATGCGCCAAGGGGAGATTGTAGGGCATACTAAAACTGAAACTACAAATAGAGAAAAGCTTGCAGAGATGATGGTTGGAAGAAGTGTCCTGTTAAGAATTAATAAATCAAAAACTAAAAGAGGTGATGTTGCATTTAGAGTAGAAAATTTAACAGTAAAAGATGATCTAGATGTTACACGGGTAAAGAATATAAATTTAGAAATACATGCAGGAGAAATTTTAGGTTTAGCTGGGGTCACAGGAAATGGACAAACTGAGCTTCTTGAGGCTTTATCCGGTATAAGGAAGGTTGAGTCAGGGGAAATTTTTTTGAATGGAGAAAAAATATCAGACAGTTCAGAGCTATTAAACCCCAGGGAGCTCAAAGAAAAAGGTCTGGCACACATTCCTGAGGATCGTCAAAGAATGGGATTAGTAACTGATTTTAAAGCGTCTGAAAATTTAATTTTTGGCTATCATGATCAAGAACCTTATTCAAAATCTTCAATAATGAATGAGAATAAAATTTTGGACTATTCAAAAAGAGTTATGGAGGAATATGATGTAAGGCCAAGATCTCCACATTTAATGACCTCAAATTTCTCTGGCGGTAACCAGCAAAAACTTATTTTAAGCAGAGAGTTAAATGAAAACCCTAAAATACTACTTATAGGCCAACCAACTAGAGGTGTGGATATAGGTGCAATAGAATTTATTCACCAACGATTAATTGATATGCGTGATAAAGGTGCAGCGATACTGCTAGTATCAGTAGAGTTGGAAGAAATATTATCTTTATCTGATAGAATAGCAGTAATGTTTGATGGAATGATTGTTGGAGAAAGAGTTAATGAAGATGTCACAGACCGTGAATTAGGTTTGTTAATGGCGGGAGTAGCGTAGTGAGTTCTGCAGTAGATAAGTCTAAAGTTCCTTGGTGGGTTTCAAATTTAATAGTTCCATTGGTAAACTTGACTTTAGCACTTCTAGTATCTGCTTTGTTTATTTTTATTGCAGGTGAAAATCCATATCAGGCTATTAAATTAATTATATATGGATCTTTTGGTTACATAGAGGGGTTTGCCTACACTCTTTACTATACAACCAATTTTATTTTTACAGGATTAGCTTTTGCAGTCGCATTTCATTGTCGTCTTTTCAATATAGGTGGAGAAGGACAGGCTTATCTGGGAGGGTTGGGCGTTTTTCTTGTTGCAATAAATTTTAGTTTTCTTCCAGTTCCAATTGTTTGGATCCTCTCAATAGCTGGAGCTTTTATTTTTGGTGCCGCTTGGGCATTTATACCGGCTTACTTACAAGCAAAAAGAGGTAGTCATATTGTTATTACAACAATCATGTTTAATTTTATTGCATCCTCATTAATGGTTTATTTGTTGGTTGATGTTATTCGTGACATGAAACAAATGGGACCTCACACAGTTGCTTTGCCAAAAGAGTTGTGGCTTCCAAACTTTAAAGATTTTGCGGCTCTGTTTGGTATTAAAATTAGATACTCTCCTCTAAATGCGTCGTTTCTTTTAGCAATTGCAGCATCTTTCTTTGTTTGGTTTCTTGTTTGGAAAACTAAATGGGGATATGAAATGAGAGCAGTTGGTCACAACACCCAAGCAGCCATATATGCAGGTATTTCTCCTTATAAAAATATTATTATAGCGATGTTAATCTCTGGAGGTTTAGCAGGGTTATTAAGTATCAATGAAATACTAGGTGTTCATCACAAAATAGTTTCAGGATTTCCTGCAGGATACGGCTTTACTGGAATTGCCGTTGCTTTAATGGGACGAAACCACCCCATAGGAATATTTCCCGCAGCATTTTTGTTTGGAATTTTATATCAAGGGGGATCAGAAGTAACTTTTGATATGCCAAATATAACACGGTATATGTTTGTTGCTGTTCAGGGAGTTATAATTTTATTTAGTGGAGCTTTAGAAAATTTATTTAGACCACAAATTGAAAGTTTTTTTGTGAATAGATTAAATACTAAGGTTAAAGCGTAATGGAATTTTTATCAGATTTAGCCTCTATAACAAATTCCACTCTGAGAATTTCAACCCCATTAGTTTTTGCTGCAATGGCTGGTATATTTGCTGAACGGTCAGGTGTTATTGATTTTAGTTTAGAAGGTAAAATGTTAATGGCCGCTTTTGTAGCTGCGGTTGGCTCTTATTTTTTTGGCAATCCATGGGCTGGATTATTAATGGCTATTATTGCCTGTGTTAGCTTATCTATGTTACATGGTTTTGCATCAGTAACGCACAAAGGTGATCAAGTTGTCTCTTGTGTTGCCATTAATATTTTAATAATTGGTTTAACAACTGCCTTAGCGGCAGCATGGTTTGGGCAAGCGGGTCTGACACCAACACTAACAGATGATCAACGTTTTTTAGAAATAACTCTTCCTTTTGCTGATGCCTTAAGGGAGGTTCCTATCATTGGTTTAATCTATAGTGACATACTAAGTGGACACTATATATTTGTGTATTTAGCATATCTATCCGTCCCCATTGTTTATTGGATAGTTTTTAAAACTAGTTTTGGTCTGCGAGTAAGAGCAGTGGGTGAAAATCCAAGCGCAGTTGATACTGCGGGAATAAATGTTTTTGCAATGCGATATAAAGCACTTGCCATAAACGGTGTTTTAATAGCGTTTGCAGGAGCTCATCTATCAACAGCAGTTAATGCAAATTTTTTTCGAGAGATGTCTGCAGGTAGAGGATACTTAGCTCTAGCCGCTATGATTTTTGGAAAATGGCATCCCAAGACTGCGTTGTTAGCATGTTTACTTTTTGGATTTACGGATGCCCTTCAAATAAGATTACAGGGAGTTGAACTTCCTGCTATTGGCACAATTCCTGTTCAACTAATTCAGGCTGTTCCTTATGTGTTAACCGTAGTTCTTCTTGCTGGTTTTGTTGGTAAGGCAATCGCTCCAAGAGCTATCGGACAGCCTTACATTAAAGAGAGATAACTATTATTAATCTTTGATAGTTATAAAATAAACTACCTATATATAAGGAATTAAAAATAGGAGATAAAAATGTCAATATTAGAAAAATACGACAAAATATTTCAAGCAAAAGATGAGGCTGGAATGAATGAAATTCTACACGATGATTTTAAATTTACGATGCACTCATCAGGAAATCAACTTTCAAAATCTGATGTCATTGGTTGGGCTATGAGTGATGATATTTCTGAAGATAGAGATCGTTCTAGAATTATATATGAAAATGATGAAATAGGGGTACATCACGCTTTTGTAACCTTTAAAGACGGCAATACCCAAGCTGTTATGGCAGTATATAAATTTAAAGATGGTAAAATAATTTCTATGGAAACCGGCGCAACTAATATGCCTAAATAAATATAAATAAAGCGGAAATAATATTTCCGCTTTTATAATATTTAAGATTAATTTTTTTTCTAAATCAAACCAATTTTCGCACTATTTTTTTTTAGCAATTCCATTGTCGATCATTTGCTGAAACATATCTTCAATACTTCTTTCTATAGGTGTATATTCAATGCCTAGATCTTTTTTCGATTTACTATTATCTGCTCGCCAAGGATGACCAAAATTATTACTTATCATTTTGCGTGATAAAGATTTATCAACAAAAGGACCTATCAACCATATTAACCATTTAGGAGCTGATTTTTTAGGTAAGGACCATTCATCTCCAAATTTATCTTTTATTATATTTGCAATATCCAAAATTGATAAGGTCTTGTTGTATAAAATATTTCGGCCATTAGCGCTTTCAAGATAAGCTGCTTTGAAGTGAGCTTCAGCCACATCTTTTACGTCCACTGCACCAATTTCAAATGGAGCTGCTCCACTTTTCATACTCCCATCAGCAAGCTGACTAATTAATTCAAATGTTCCTGAAGTTGGGTTTTTAGATATGGATGCTCCAAGAACAAAACAAGGATTAACCACTACCAACTTCCATCTTGTCTGTTTTTTTGAAATATCCCAAGCTTCTTTTTCAGCAATTGTCTTTGAATAACTGTAGGCGTTATGAGTTTCAGTTGATGAAGTATTCCACATTTTTTCAGTCAAAACTTGTCCTGGATACATTGCTATATCTGCAGCATCCCCATAAATTGCAGCACACGATGAAGTTAAAACAACACGCTTTACACTTTCAGTATTATTAACAGATTTTAGAACATTTTGAGTTCCAATAAAAGCAGGATCAATAAAGCCTTTTTTATTATCTGTTACACTAAAGTTGAAAGGTGAAGCTGTATGAAAAACAATACTACATCCATCCATAGCCTCTAAATAACTCCCATCTTCCAATAGGTCAGATTTAAAAAAAATAATTTTACCTGAAGAGCCATTTTCCAAATTTTTAAGATGGGCTAATTTGATTGAGTCATCAGTATTTCTTACTGCCGCATGTACGGTAATTCCATTATCCATTAGTTTTTTAACTAACCAACTAGCTACAAATCCAGTGGCCCCAGTCACCATTACAGGTTCATTTTTATTAATATTTAAATTCATTTATTCTCCATAATTTCTTTCCTACTAAATATAAATAAGATAAAAGTCAACAACTGTTGACAAAATATTTGTGTTAATAAAGAGCAATGAATAAGTCTGAAAAAACAAAATTTAAAATTTTCGAAGAGGCTAAAAAATTATTTTGGAATTATGGTTATTCAAATGTTTCTGTTCGTCAAATTGCTAAAGCTGCAAAAGTAGATGTTGCTCTAATTCCTCGATATTATTCAAGTAAGCTTGGTTTGTTTAAAGCCACTTTAGATAGATTTGATTGGGTCCATGATATTGATATAAATGATGATAATATTATTGATTTATACACTGGTTGGTTATTAGAAAGTATGGATATGAAAGATGAAACAACTGTTGTAAAAATGTTAATAATGAATTCACCTGATCCTATTGTAGGAGATTTAGTTAAAAATATTCATATAAAGAAAATGCGCAATCCTATTGTAAAAAAATTAAAAAAAATTAACCCTCTACAATATGACCTTATTGTCTCTGCTTTTATTGGAATTTCTCAAACAAGAAAAACTTTAAAAATGCCCACTCTTACTTCTTTAAAAAAAGAGCAGTATGAGAAGATTTTAAAACATATTTTTAAAGGGGCTACTACTTTTAAAAGTTAAATTACGACCATGTTTAAATGGTCGTAATTCTTTATAAAAAAGTTAACTAGTTAATATCAAAACGATCAGCATTCATTACTTTGTTCCAAGCGCTGATGAAGTCAGCTAAGAATTTTTCATGATTATCTGATTGGGCGTAAACTTCTGCTAGAGCTCTTAGTTGAGAATTTGATCCAAAAACAAGATCAGTTCTTGACGCTCTTCTTACTTTTTCACCTGATTGACGATCAGTTGCTTGATAAGAGTTGCTCCCTGTAGCTTCCCATTTAACTTTCATATCAAGAAGGGTTGTAAAGAAACTGTTATCTAATGTTCCTTTATCAGAAAAAACTCCACGATCATCTGAGCTGATTCCCATTGCACGCATTCCACCAACTAGAACAGTCATCTCAGGAGCAGTAAGCCCAAGTAAGTGTGATCTATCAAGCATAAACTCCTCAGGTGTTACCGTGTAATTTTTCTTTAGATAGTTTCTAAAACCATCCGCTTCTGGTTCTAGTACTGCAAATGATTCAACATCTGTGTGTTCTTGAGTTGCATCACCTCTTCCGGGTGTAAAAGGAACTTTTTTTCCTGATGCTTTTTCTATCCCTACATTACCTGCAAGAACAATAACATCAGCAACACTAGCCCCAGTTTCAGAAGCAATAGCTTCTAATTTTTCAAGAACTTTTGATAATTGATCTGGTTTATTAACCTCCCAATTTTTTTGAGGCTCTAATCTTATTCGTGCTCCATTAGCGCCACCACGCATATCTGTGTGACGATACGTTGAAGCACTAGCCCAAGCTGTCTCAATCATCTCTTGGACTGATAAGCCGCTTTCTTCAATCTTTGCTTTCACACTATCAACATCATAGTTCGTACTTCCTGCAGGAACTGGATCTTGCCAAATTAAAACTTCTTCGGGGGATTCAGGTCCTATGTAACGAGTCTTTGGCCCCATATCACGATGTAGAAGTTTAAACCAAGCACGCGCGAAAGCATCTTGGAAGTGATCTGGGTTTTTATGAAAACGTTCAGAAATTTTTCTGTATTCTGGATCTTCACGCATAGCCATATCAGCCGTAGTCATCATAGTTGGAACTTTCTTTGATGCATCTTCCGCATCAGGCGCCATATGTTCTTCTTTTTGATCAATTGCATGCCAAATATTTGCACCGGCTGGACTTTTTGTTAGCTTCCACTCATAACCAAGAAGTAAGTCAAAATAACCATTATCCCATTTTGTTGGATTTGTTGTCCAAGCACCTTCAATACCACTGGTAATAGTATCACTTCCTACGCCAGAGGCATGTTTACTAATCCATCCAAAACCCATTTCTTCCATTGGTGCTCCTTCAGGTTCAGGTCCAACTAATGCAGCATCACCTGCTCCGTGTGCTTTTCCAAATGTATGACCACCTGCTGTTAAGGCAACTGTTTCTTCATCGTTCATTGCCATTCTGCCAAAAGTTTCACGGATATCTCTTGCACTTGCAAGAGGGTCAGGGTTACCATCAGGACCTTCAGGGTTTACATAAATTAATCCCATTTGAACCGCTGCTAATGGGTTTTCTAAAACACGATCACCCGAGTATCTTTTATTAGTTAACCATTCTGTTTCTAAACCCCAGTAGATATCCTCTTCAGGTGCCCAGATATCAGGTCGACCACCACTAAATCCAAAAGTTTTTCCTCCCATCGATTCAATTGCAACATTACCTGCTAAAATCAGTAAGTCGGCCCAACTAATCTGATTTCCATATTTTTGTTTAATAGGCCATAAAAGCCTTCTTGCTTTATCTAAGTTACCATTATCAGGCCAACTATTTAACGGTGCAAATCTTTGTGCACCAGTACCACCACCACCACGGCCGTCAGCAGTTCTATATGTTCCAGCTGCATGCCAAGTCATACGAATAAAAAAACCTCCATAATGACCATAATCTGCTGGCCACCATTCTTGTGAATCAGTCATTAAGTTATTGAGATCTTTTTTTAATCCATCATAATCAATTTTTTTAAAGTGCTCACGATAATCAAAATCTTCACCCATTGGGTTTGATTTTTTATCATGTTGATGAAGAATACTGATATCTAGTTGATTGGGCCACCAATCTCTATTTGTGGTTCCTTCACCTTTATTTTGTGTGTTTGCTCCATGCATTACGGGGCATTTACTTTCGATATCCATGTGTATGTCTCCTTTTATGAACAATTTAAATATATTAATAATTTAAATTAAAGCAAAGAAAAACAAGTCAGAATTGAATAATTATTTTAATTTTAATGTGAATTTTTTTGGTTTCCAATCTGAGGGCGCTAATTCAAAGTCAGCATAATCAAAACCAGGTGCAACTGTACAGCCAATTAAACTATATTTACCATTTGATTGCATTGCAAACCAGTTATTAGCTTCAACCACTAAGTGAAAATTATTATTTTCTCCTAATATGATCGATGTAAAATTAATGCCGTCTTTTGATATATAAATAGTAAGTGGGTCACCCTTGTAAAAATGTAATATTTCATTTTTTGTTAAGCGGTGCCAATGTGACCACTCATCTTTTTGGAGCATATAATAAATTAAACTTACATTATTATTTTCATCACGAAATGACTCAGAGAAGTGACCACCTTCAGGATGAGCAATCATTTTTAATTCTTTAATTAAATGTTGAATAACAGTCATAATAAACTGGAAATTATATTAAGTGACCAAGCTTTTTAACTTTTGTTGATATATATTTTTCATTATATTTGTTTGTACTTGAGTAAAGAGGTACTCGCTGATTAACAACAATGCCCATAGCCTCAAGAGCTTTTAGTTTTTTTGGATTGTTTGTCATTAAATCAACCGTTTTTATTCCAAGAAAATTAATCATATCAGATACTATTCCATATCCTCTTTCATCTTCTTTAAAACCCAATTGATGATTTGCCTCTACTGTATCAAAGCCTTTGTCTTGAAGGTTATAAGCTCTGATTTTATTTGATAAGCCAATTCCCCTACCTTCTTGTTGTAAATAGAAAACTACCCCACGTCCTTTTTCTGCAATTTGTGTAAGTGATTCAGTTAATTGATAGCGGCAATCGCAACGCATACTAAAAAAAGATTCTCCAGTTATACATTGAGAGTGTATTCTGCTCAAAACTGGTTCATTTGTTAACAAGTCTCCCATGCCAATTGCTAGATGATCCTTGGAGTCTTTTTCATCTGTAAATGCATGGACTGTAAATTCTCCTACATCTGTTGGTAATTTACTTGTTTCAATAAATTTTAGTTTTGATTCCATATCTTGTTTATTGGTTTAGGCATTTATAGTTGATTGTAAATAAGATTATAGTTTTGTAGGATTAGGAGCATCTCCATAGACTTCTTTTGGGTCAAATACTTTTTCTTTTTCTTCAAACTTTAAAACAGTTGATCCACTTTTATCTCCAAAAGGAATACTTCTATAAAAACAAGATCTATATCCTACATGACAACTAGCTCCACCTTGAACATCTACACGCAACCATACACAGTCTTGATCATCATCAATTCTAATTTCTTTTATTTTTTGAACAAGTCCGCTTGTCTTACCTTTATGCCATAAAGTTTCTCTACTGCGTGAATAATAAACAGCTTCACCTAATGAGATTGTTTTTTTAAATGCCTCCACATTCATGTAGCCCTGCATTAAGACTTCCCCCGAATTAAAATCAGTTGTTACAACTGGTATAAGTCCATCTCTATCAAACTTAGGAGCTAATTCAGTAGACTCCTCAACTTGCTCAATTGTTTTTCTTTGTTCAAAATTAATATCACTCATTATTTAATTCCTCAGCAATCTCTTTTGCAAAATAGGTTAAGATACCATCAGCACCAGCTCTTTTAAATGATAAAAGAGATTCTTTTATAACCTTGGAGTCTAGCCAATTATTATCTATTGCACCTTTGATCATAGAGTATTCACCAGACACCTGATAAGCGAAAGTAGGAATATTAAATTCTGTTTTTACTCTTTGAATTATATCGAGATAAGGCATGCCAGGTTTAATCATCACCATGTCAGCTCCTTCTTTAATATCTAAAGCAATCTCTCTTAAGGCTTCATCGCTATTTGCAATATCCATTTGGTAGGTAGATTTACTCCCACCTTTTAAATTTCCCGAAGAACTAATTGCATCTCTAAATGGACCATAAAATTTTGACGCATATTTTGCTGCGTAAGAAAGTATTAAAGTGTTATGAAAATTATTTTTTTCAAGCATACTTCTTATTCTTCCAACTCTGCCATCCATCATATCTGATGGCGCAATAATATCACATCCGGCATGCGCTTGAACAAGGGCTTGTTTCTCTAAAATTTCAAGCGTTGCATCATTATCAACTATATCATTTACAATTAATCCATCATGTCCATGACTAGTAAAAGGATCTAATGCAACGTCACAAATAACCCCAAGATCAGGAAAGTTTTTTTTAATTGATTTAATTGTTCGGCAAATTAAATTATTTTCATCAATAGCCTGAGAGCCGCTCTCATCTTTTAATGCACTATCAATTTGAGGAAATAGTGCAACTGCAGGTATTTTTAATTTAACAGCAGTTTCTAATTCTTTTAGAATATTATTAATAGAATATCTGGAAACACCAGGCATTGAGTTAATTTTTTCTACAACATCGCTTCCCTCACAGACAAATAAAGGCCAAATCAAATCATTTACTGATAAATTATTTTCACTAATCATTCTTCGTGAAAATTCTTTCATACGAAGTCTTCTTAATCGCGTAGTTGGAAATTGACCCATATTAAAATCTGACATGCTAATCAATAGGTGAAAGTGATTCTTTTTTTAGATCATTTATTAATTCATCAAGTTTTACAACAGTAGTATTTTGACTTCCTAAACGTCTAACAGATACAGTTTTTTCTTCTGCCTCTTTTTTTCCTACAGCAAGAATGACAGGTATTTTAGCATTACTATGTTCGCGAATTTTATAACCAATTTTTTCATTTCTAATATCTGCTTCTGCACGCAGACCATTTTTAGACAACTGTTCTTTAACATCAAAAGCATAGTTATCCGACTCAGATGTAATTGTTGTAACTACAATTTGAGTAGGCGATAACCATAAAGGTAAGTGTCCTGCATAGTGCTCTATTAATATTCCTGTAAATCTTTCTAAGGAACCAAAAAGAGCTCTGTGCAACATGACAGGAACTTTCTTTTGACCGTCCTCAGCAACATAATTAGCCCCAAGCCTGCCAGGTAAGTTTAAGTCAACCTGAAGTGTGCCACACTGCCAATCACGTCCAATTGCATCTCGCAAGACAAACTCAAGTTTTGGGCCATAAAATGCTCCCTCTCCTGGATTGAGAGTATATTCAAGACCTGTAGCTTCCATCGCTTGCATCAATGCTTTTTCTGCTTTGTCCCAAACAGCATCTTCACCGACGCGCTTTTCAGGTCTATCTGAAAATTTTATTCTGACATCATTAAAGCCAAAATCTTTATAAATACTCAGTATAAGATCACAAACAATTTTACTTTGTTCTGTAATTTGGTCTTCAGTACAAAAAATATGTGCATCATCTTGCGTAAAAGCTCTAACACGCATTAGCCCATGTAACGCCCCTGAAGGTTCATAGCGATGAACTTTTCCAAATTCAGCTAATAAAAATGGAAGTTCACGATAACTTTTTAATCCTTGTTTAAAAATCTCAACAGCACCAGGACAATTCATTGGTTTGATTGCATATATTTTGTCATCTTTTGCTTCAGTTCTAAACATCATGTCACTAAACTTGTCCCAATGACCAGAAGTTTCCCAAAGAGATTTATCCATCATATCAGGTGTATTAGTCTCTACATACCCCGCCCTATCTTGTCTGCTTCGCATATAGTTTATTAAAGATTGAAATAATTTCCATCCTTTAGGATGCCAAAATACAGCTCCAGGAGCCTCTTCTTGAAAATGAAATAAATCCATCTCTTTTCCAAGTTTACGGTGATCTCTTTTTTCTGCTTCTTCAATTTGATGTAAGTGATTTTCTAGTTCCTTCTCGTTTCGCCATGCAGTTCCGTAGATTCGAGTTAGCATTGCATTATTAGAGTCGCCTCGCCAATATGCACCAGCTACTTTCATTAATTTAAAACCTTTACCAATCTGTTTAGTGCTTATCATGTGAGGACCACGACAAAGATCAAGCCAATCACCTTGTTTATATATTGTTATTTCTTCATCAGAGTCTAAATCTTTAATTAGTTCAACTTTATATTCTTCACCTTTTTCTTTAAAAAAGTTTATTGCTTCATCACGCGACCAAACTTCTCTGGTAAATTTTTCACCTCTATTGATAATCTCGTGCATTTTCTTTTCAATCTTGGGTAGATCAGAGAGAGTAAAAGGTTCTTTGCATGCAAAGTCATAATAGAAACCATTTTCAATTGATGGCCCAATAGTTACTTGTGTTCCAGGAAAAAGGGATTGCACTGCTTCAGCCATAACATGTGCGCAATCATGTCTAATAATATCTAGAGCTTCATTATTTTCTCTTTTAATTATAACAACCTTACAATCACGATTTAGCTCTAATGAAAGGTCAGAAATTTTTCCATCAATTTGGATTGCCACCGACTCTTTAGCTAGAGATTTAGATATTTGATTTGCAAGATCTAAGCCAGAGATACCCCTTTCTACTGATTTTGTATTTCCATCTGGAAAAGTAATTGTAATATTATCGCTCATGAGTCTTTTCGCCAAATAGTCCCGTTATTTGTATCTTCTATTTCAATACCTTTTATTTTGAGTTTGTCTCTAATTTCATCTGCCAGTTTAAAATCTTTGTCGCGTCTAGCTTCATTACGTTGATTTATCAACCCTTCTATTTCTTCTTTTTCAGGATTTGACGATTGATTGTAACCAAGCCATACATCAGGGTCTTCTCTTAGTATCCCTAGAAGTTTTCCAGCTGCGATGAGATTATTTTTGATATTAATTTTTTCATCTTTATTGGCCGAGGACAATTTATTTGTCAAAGTATTAAGATTGGCAAGTAATTTAGGGGTATTTAAATCATCTAATAAGCTTTCCATAACGTCATTCGTTAAAGTTTCTGAAGTTAATTCTATATCTTGCAGATCTTTTAGAGAGCGATAAAGACGATCCAACATTTTACTGTTTTGTTCTATTATTTCTTTTGTCCAGTTAAGTGGCTGTCTGTAATGAGCAGATAAAAGAGTTAATCTTAAAACTTCCCCACTGTACTGATTTTTTAAATCGTGAACTAATCGAATATTACCAATTGATTTTGACATTTTCTCTCCCTCAACATTTACAAAACCATTATGAAACCAAAAGTGTGCAAAATTATCAGGGTCATGATTTTTGTGTAATGAGCAAGTTTGGGCAATCTCATTTTCATGATGTGGAAAAACTAAATCCATTCCACCACTATGAATATCAAATGGAAGTCCTAATGTTTTTTCAGACATCGCTGAACACTCTAAGTGCCAACCTGGTCGACCAAACCCCCAGGGTGACTGCCAACCAGGCATAGGATCAGGTGAGGGTTTCCATAAAATAAAATCAGCTGGATCTTTCTTGAAAGGTGCTACCTCAACTCTACTACCAGCAATTTGTTCATCCCTATTTCTTTTTGATAGAACACCATATTTTGAATAGCTTGGAACATGAAATAATACATGACCATTTTTTTCATATGCGTTACCACCCTCTATTAATTTTGTAATAAGATCTATCATTTCTTTAATATGATCAGTTGCTCGTGGCTGAACATCAGGAAGCTGCACATTAAGATAGCCCATATCTTCGTTATAAATTTTTGTATATTTTGTTGTTAAATTTTTTATAGGCTCATTGAGCTCATGCGCTGCTTCTATAATTTTATCATCAATATCGGTGATATTAGAAACATAGGTAACTTTTTTAAATTGTGTTCGCAAAACATTTATTAAGAGATCATTAGCAACTGCCATTCTTGCATTACCAATATGAGCAAAGTTATAAACCGTTGGTCCACAAGCATAGACTCTGACATGGCTTTCATCTACAGGTTTAAAAATTTCTTTAGTTCCAGTTAGTGTGTTATGAATTTTTAAGACCATAAATTAAGAGTGTTTAATAATTCAACTCTATTTCTACCGGGACTCCATGCTCTAACATTATTGCAGCTTTTTTAAACTTTGGAGGCCCTTTAGGATTGTAATTGTTGCTAAAAGCAAAGCCTTCTTTTGGTCGCCAAAAAAGACCTGTCTTCAATTCACCATCATTATCTTCATCATGATATATTACGAACGCAATTTGACCTTCGTGTATTTTTGAAAATGGCACGGTGACTTTACCTTTACTTGCTTTTTTTCTAATTACTTCAATTGCCTGATCTTCATTGAGAAAAGCATCTTGTGAGTCATATATAGCTACATGAATGAATCCTTTTTCATGCTCTACATTTGGTATAATGAGTGTCCCATGCGATAAAACTACGCTAGAGAAAAATAATACAAGCAAAAAAACAATTTTTTGAATAAAGGTATGTTTCATATATTTTACCTAATTATAATAGATTTACGTGCTGAACAATAAAGAATACCTCAATAAGATTTTTCAATCAAATAAACCACTAATAATATACAAAACTATTGGTGGATACGACGTTTATACTGATTTCAAAGAGAAGATCACTTTAAATTCTAAGAATTTCAAAAATTTTCTTAATAAGAAAACTTTACAATCAAAATCTCCTATTAAGGAATTAAATTGTTATGTTGGTTTTTTTGGTTTTCAACTTTTATGCGAAAATATTAAAATTAAAATTCCTAAACAACAAAGTTTAAATTTTTATCCAGGACTTGTGTATAAACCACAGACCATAATTAAAATTAGAAAAAATATAGTTATTAAAAGTTTATTAAAAAATTTTAGACAATTACAAACTTCAAAATATGAAAATAAATATTTTTATCAAAAAAAATTTAATTTGAATTTAGATGAATCAAAATATTCTAATTTGTTTAAACATTTTTCTAAAAAAATTAAATTAGGAGAAACCTATCAAATTAAAATTTGTCAAACCTATTCAAATAAATCTAACATTGATGCCGTTAATTTTTTTTGGAAATTAATGAGCATTAATGAATCTCCAGAAAGTTTTTTAATAAGAGATAAAGATTATAGTATTATAAGCTGCTCCCCAGAGACGCTGATTGAAAAAAAGAAAGATGTTATAATTACAAAACCAATAGCTGGAACTTTAAATCGAACAAAAAAAATGACCAAAAAATTTGCAAATAATTTTTTTAAGAAAAATGAAAAAGAGAGCAAAGAACACAATATGATTGTTGATATGGAGCGAAATGATTTATCACGTATATGTAACACGGGTACGGTGAAAATTAATAAATTAAAAACTGTTGAACAGTATAGGGATCTCTATCATTATGTCACTGAGATAAAAGGTAAGCTCAAGAAGCACATTACTAATCATGATATTATCTCTGCCATGATGCCTGGTGGATCTGTTATTGGTTGTCCAAAAATAAATACGATAAAACTTCTTAACGGTCGTGAAAAATTAAATAGAAATATCTATACAGGTAGCTTTGGTTATATAAATGCTAACGGGGACATGCGTTTTAATATTATTATTCGCTCAATTTTAAATTATAAAAAACGAGCAGAAATTTCAGCTGCAAGTGGTGTTGTGATCGATAGCAAACCCAAAAGAGAATATAAAGAAAATTATATTAAAGCGAAATCACTTTTAGATTTATTTAAAACATGATTTATGTCATCGATCACGAGGATTCTTTTACTTACAATCTTGTTCATCTCTTAGAGGGCTTTGCCCCAACTTATGTTTCCAATTACTATGATATTAATTGGCGTCAATTAGAAAAATCTGAAATTATTATTTTTTCACCAGGGCCTGGCAATCCCTCAAATTATCTGGAAACACAGAAAGTATACAAGAATTATAAAGGTAAGAAAAAAATTATAGGCATTTGCCTTGGTTTTCAGCAAATATTATATGCGGAAAATGCAAAAATAGTTCCTCAAAAAAAAATATATCATGGTTATCAGTCTAAAGTTAAAGCTCTAAAAGTAAGCTCTTTATTTAAGCCTAATAAGGTTTTTTTAACTGGCCGCTATCACTCTCTTAAGCTGAAAGAGCCCTTCAATTCTTCGTCATTAAAAATATCAATGAGATGTGTAGAATCTAATGTTGCTATGGCCATAGAAGATACTATTAATAATGTATATGGTTTTCAATTTCACCCAGACTCTTTTTTAACTGTTGATGGTAAATTTCTCATTCAAAAAGTCCTACAATTTTAACAACTTTAATAAGGTTAAGTACGATCATCTATGGGGGTCAAAAGGTGTTTTTACAACAGTCAGAGTTGTTGGAAGTAGTCCCCGATATATTTTTTTAAAAGAGCACTTATCGCAGTTAAATCTAAGTTTAAAAAAACAAAATATAAACTTTGTTCTAACTGAAAAAAAATTGTTAGAGTTAATTCCTCATCAATTACATATAAAAAAATTTAACCATCTTCTTAGAATTGCTGTTAAACAAAATTTAATCTCTTTATCTCTTCGATCTCGCCTAACACCAAGTAATAATTTTCAAATCCAACTTGCTAATTATCAACGAACTAATGCAAGAGTAAAAAATCTACACTATAAAAAAATATTATCTCTACAAAAAGATATTGATATGCAAAAAGAAGAAATCTTATTTTATAACAAAAAGATAATCCTTGAAGGTTCTACAACAAATTTAATAATGATTAAAAACAATCAGATGATTGTTCCCACAGGTAATTATTATAAAGGTATAACAATGAATTTTTTTTTAAAAAAATTTAAAAATAAATATAAATTTAAACCCATAACTTTTGCAGATCTCTTGTTAGCTGATGAAATAATGTTGGTTGGCTCTGGCAAAGGTGTAGTTAAAGTTTCATCTATCCCTCAAATTAAATGGTTTAGCTCTTCATCAAAAATGTTTAAAAGACTCTCTTCAATATACGAAGCTCAATTAAAATTATGATATTTAATAAAAATAAATTTTCTATTGTATCACCAGTAATCATGGGAATTTGTAACGTCACTAAAGATTCTTTCAGTGACGGTGGAAAGAATTACAAAACCTCTAATGCTTTAAAGTCTATAAAGAGTATGATTGAAGAAGGGGCGCAAATTATTGATATAGGAGCGGAGAGCACTAAACCAGGAAGTGATCCAATAAGTTATAAAGAAGAAATTAGAAAACTATCTCCAATTTTAAAAAAATTACCTAAAGATAAATTTTTAATATCTATTGACTCTTCTAAAATTGAAACACAAGAATTTGCCTTAGAGAATGGTGTGCATATCATCAATGATGTTTTTGGAGGTTCAAATGATTTGTTTCAATTAACTAAAAAATTTAAAAATGGTTTAGTCTTAATGCATACCCCGGCCCCACCAAAAATTATGCAATCTAAAGTAAATTCTTATAAAAATGTTGTGAGTGATATTAAAAAATTTTTTCAAACAACTCTCAAAACAGTCGATAAATATAAAATACCCCACTCTAAAATTTGGTTTGATCCAGGCATTGGTTTTGGTAAAAATCTCTCACAAAACGTTGAAATCATGCAAAATATTCAACAATTTAAAATCAAAAAATGCGGTGTTTTATTGGGTGCATCTCGGAAGAGTTGGATCAGCAATATTGACAAGAGTGATGTTAATCATCGCCTTGGTGGCTCAATAGCCTCAGCACTTTATTGCTATAAAAAAGGGGTGAATATGTTTAGAGTGCATGACGTTAAAGAAACTTACCAAACCCTTAAGGTATATAAGAAATTATGTTTGATGTAGAAATTAAAAATCTAAAAATATTTGCAAATATTGGAATTACTGCAGAAGAAAGAAAAATAAAGCAGTTACTTAAAGTTACTCTAAATTTTAGCTACAGTGTTCAAAAAAATAAAAACTTAGAAAAAATATCTAATCTTAAAAGTTATTCGGATATCACAAAATCTTTAAAAAAATTTATTAATGAGTCAAAGTATAATACACTTGAAAAACTAATTATGTCTTCATCTCTGATGATAGAAAAAAAATTTAAAATCAAGAATGTCAAAATAAAAATTAATAAAACAGCCGTTGCTAAACGTTATGGGTCAGAAACTGTAAGTGTATCCAACTAATTATTATATTGCGCTTGGAACTAATGTTGGCAACTATATAAATAATTTTTCAAACGCTATTTTGGAGTTAAAAAAAATCGGTCAAGTTGTTAAAATGGCCCATATTTATAAATCAAAACCATATGGCTATTTAAAACAAAATTTTTTTTATAACACGATGGTTCATTTGAAATCTGAAATATTACCAATTGAGTTAATTAATAAAATTCAGCTGATTGAAAGAAAACTTAAAAAAAATAAAAGAATAATTAATGGTCCTAGAAAAATAGATTTAGACATTATATTTTGGGATTATAAAATCATTAAGATTCAAGAGCTCTCTATTCCTCATCCAAGAGCATCAGAAAGAGATTTTGTTTTACTGCCTATGCAAGATATTTTGAAAAATTTTAAGGATCCAGTTAGCAAACTTACAATAAAAGAGCTAATTCTAAGACTTAAAAAATATTATATTATTCAAAAGTTAAGCTACCGCAACTTGTTGTAAAAATTTTTTTAGTTTTCTAGTAGAGATTATGTTTTTGGAGTTTTTAAGACCACGAGAAACATCTATTCCATCAGGATGTAATAATCTAATAATCTCCTTAGCTTTATGCTCATCAATACCACCGCCGATGTATATTGGAATTGATAAGTTTTTAATTGATCTAATTTGATCCAAGCATTTTTTTAAAGAATATGTTTTTATCGATTTAGTTTTATAAACATTTAGGTCATAGTAAATTATATTCACAATATTTTTAATTTCTTTTAAATAGCTTAAATTATAATTTTCTGGATTTATAGCTATCCCAATTTTTAATTTTCTGAAGGTTTTTTTTATTATTTTCAATTCATTTTTATTATAGTGATATGAGCACGAAATCGTTTTTGGTTTAGTATAGTCTATTTGCTCAATTAATTTATTTAATGATACATATCGTGTTAAAAGTACAGATTCTATTTTAAAATTTTTACACTCTTCAATTAGTAATTGTATTTTTTTGTCTGTGGCTGTGTTTGGGCCTTTTAAGTTATTACTAGCAAAGCCAAGAGATTTTATTTTGTTTTTATAGGCAGTATTAATCGATTGAGTGTTGGTAATACCACAGATTTTTAAAGAAGTTTTTTTCATTAACATGTGTCAATAATTATAAATTATTGTAAACTAGTTTTATCTTTATGGCATTAAATTTTTACAGAAGAGTTGCCTTTGGTTTATCTCCTAATGAAACCGAGCCAAGTGATCCACTTGATTGGGCTCTTGACCAATTAAATTCAGTACCAGACTTCTTGTGGCCAGGATCAATACCTACAGAAAAAGAAATGAGAAAAAAATATGGAGAATGGGTTTATGGGGATAGAGAGGTTATTAGAAAAAAATACAAAAACGATATAAATGCATACGAGAAAGCTAAGGAAGAGTTAAGAATAAAAACTGGTGAAAGGTTTTTTGAACTAAACGAACACGCTATCAGGCATTATCAAACTAAAAATAGTCAGCAACCAGTTTTTGAGCGGTTTTGGCTTTTTTGGGGAAATCATTTTGCAATTAGTGAAAAAGATTTCTTAGCTGAGTTTAGTACAGGCCCTTATCAACGAGAAATTATCAGACCGAATATGGTTAAAACGTTTGAGGATATGGTTCAGTCTGTAACAACTTCTTGGTGTATGATTCATCATCTGGATAACTCGCAATCTGTGGGTCCAAATTCTAAAAGTAAACAATGGAATCCCAGAGATACTATTAATGAAAATCATGCAAGGGAGTTATTAGAACTTCATACCGTCTCACCAAGTGCCGGATATACGCAGGAAGATGTGATTCAACTTGCTTATATTATGACTGGATGGAGTCAAAAATATACTAAGAAAGGGCTCGAAACAGGAGATGTTTGGTTTGACCAAGATAGACATCAAACTGGAGAAAAAAAAGTTTTAGGGGTTAAATACAAAAATGATGCAAAAAGGGAATTACCCAGAGTTATTCATGATTTAGCAACACACCCAGTTTGTATAAAATTTGTTTCAACGAAATTATGCCGACATTTTATTACTGATGATCCTACTGAGGAAATGGTTAGACCAGTGATTGATGTGTGGAATAAATATGATGGAAACTTAATTGAGATACAAAAAGAGGTTGTTAGACAAGCTTACAAATATAGAGATCTAACATATAAGTTTCAGGTCCCAGAAGTTTGGTTAATGCAACTTTCTAAAATTTTTGACTTAAACATACCTCTTATACCATCTCGAATGAACTATGATTTTAAAACTAAACCCTCCCATAGTCAAAGACGATTATCTTGGTGGCTTCATGAAATTGGGCATTCGCCTTACCGTCCTAAACAGCCAAATGGTTGGAGTGATTTTGAGGTAGACTGGGTATCACCAGAACTTTTATTAAGACGACTTTGGTTTTCATCTAATATTTTACCAAAAATGATTAAATCAAAAAACTATAATCATGATTTTACTTTGGAATGTTTGAAAAAAAATTTTGATGATTATGAAAGGATGTCTTTACTTATAAAAAATTTTAATTCCGATACCAAATTAAAAGAAGAATCTGACATGATTAGCAAATATGGTATAATTTGTAATTTACCAGGAGTACTTAAAGCATGAATTGTACAAGAAGAAATTTTTTGATTGGCGCTTCTTCAACATTATTTTTTTCTGGGTTCTATCCTAAAATAAGTTTTGCAAATATAGAGAAAAAAAATCTTATCATAATATCTCTTCGTGGCGGTATGGATGGTTTAACGGCAGTTCCAGTTATTGGAGATAAAAGATTAAAAAAATTAAGAAAACAATTAATCTTAGAAAATACTCTGAAATTAAATAGTGATTTCGCCCTACATCCTAAATTAGAAATTTTTCATAAGCTATGGGAAGAAGACAAAGCGGCTTTCGTTCATGCTACCAATATTCCTTACACAGGAAGATCACATTTCGATGGGCAAAATTTGATGGAAACAGGCGCCCATACTCCTTATCAAGAAAAAACAGGTTGGTTAGGAAGAGGTTTGTTAGCTTCAGAGATTATTGGAAAAGGATTAGCAATATCTCTACCAATGCCTCTTTTGTTGAGAGGTGTTCCTCAAAATAATAACTTCTTTCCTTCACCAGACTATGTTCAAACTAAATTAATAGATGCAATTCATAATGAATTTAGTGGTGATCATAATGAATTAATTAAATCTACTTTAAGTACAATTAAAAAAAGACCTTTATCAATGCAAATTGCAACAAATTCACAAGATAGAAATAATTTAGCTAGAGAAGCTGCCAAACAACTCAAAGACCCAAATGGCCCAAGAGTAGCTGTGTTTGAATTAGATGGGTTTGACACTCATACTGCTCAAGGAGGGAATAATGGAGCTCATGCGGATGAGCTTGAAGAGGTAAATAATATTGTAAAAATTCTCTATAAAAATTTAGGTTCATCGTTTGATAATACCTTAATTTTAACTTTAACAGAATTTGGCAGAACAATTAAACAAAATGGAGGTTTTGGTACCGAGCATGGGTATGGAAGTGCTATACTTATGGCAGGAGGTTTGCTTAAAAAATCTCAAGTTTATACCGATTGGCCAGGCTTAAAAAAGAAAAATTTATTTGAAGGAAGGGATTTAAACTCAACAATAGATGCTAGAGCGGTTTATAATTCCGCAATGTCTATTTGTTTTAATAAGGATCCTGAGTTTTTAAAAAGAGAAGTTTTTTGGGGTGATGATCTCCCAGATTTAACTCAAGATTTATTTAAGATTTAGAAATAAATAATTTTTTTTGTTTTTTCATGATAAACGATCATATGATTTCAGAAAATTTTGAAAAGCTTTTTCAAGCTGCAAAAGATGTTAGAGATAATGCCCATGTTCCTTATTCAAAATTTAAAGTAGGTGCCGCATTTCTTACAGAGGACAATTCAATTATTGCGGGGTGCAATGTTGAGAATGCAGCATACCCACAATCTCAATGTGCAGAAGCAAGTGCAATAGGAAATCTTGTAGCAAAGGGTTTTACAAAAATTAAAGAAGTAGTTGTGATAGGTTCTGGAGATTTACTTTGTTCACCTTGTGGAGGGTGCAGGCAAAGATTAAGAGAGTTTGCAGCACTTGATGTAAATATTCATATGTGTAATATTAATGGACATATTAAAACATCAACATTAGAAGACTTACTTCCTGACTCCTTTGGTCCAGAAAATTTATAATGCATTCTTCTTCAAAATTTTTTTTAGAAACAACAAATACTCAACCAGAGATTGCAGTTATTCTGGGATCAGGGTTAACAAATTTTTTTGAACCACAAAATATTATTAAAGAAATACCCTATACTGACCTTCCAGATTTTCCTCAACCTACAGTAAAAGGTCATGCAGGAAAATTAGTTTTAGGAAACATAGCTGATAAAAAAGTAGTGTGCATGTATGGTCGATCTCATATTTATGAAGGTCATGAACCAAATAGTCTCGCAAAACCAATTCGCGTATTAAAAGATATTGGGTGTAAACTTTTAATTGTTACCAACGCAGCAGGAAGCCTTAATGAAAAAATGCCAGCGGGGAGTTTAATGGCTATATCTGATCATATTAATTGGAGCGGTTACAACCCTTTGATTGGAAAAAACCAAGATGAGTATGGGCCTAGGTTTCATGACATGAGTGATGGTTACCATAAATTTTATCGCGATCAGTTGATTGAAACTGCCAACAAAACTAAGCAACAAATTTTTGAAGGAATTTATTGTATGTATTCTGGTCCAAATTTTGAAACACCCGCTGAAATAAATGCACTAAAGGTTATTGGGGGAAATGCAGTAGGAATGTCAACAGTACCAGAGGTGCTAGTTGCTAATCATTGTGATCTTTCTGTAATTGCTATCAGTGTAATCACAAATTTAGCAGCAGGGATGAATAAAACAAAACTTAGTCACAAAGAAACACTAGAAAATGCCAATCTGGCTGAAAATAACATTCTTCAATTAATTAAAAACTTTATTACAGAAGTGACATTTGATGATTCCACAGGAAATAATTAGAAAAAAAAGAGATAAGAAGGTTCTTTTAAAAGAAGAAATTTCTTTATTTGTAAAAGGTCTAACTGATGGATCTTTTTCTGATTCACAAGTTGCGGCGATGAGTATGGCAATTTTTTTAAATGGTATGACCCCTGAAGAAACAGTTAATTTAACTGAAGCAATGACTACTTCAGGGGATACGATTAATTGGACTGGTGTTGTTGATACTGATTTAGTTTGCGATAAGCATTCCACAGGTGGTGTGGGAGATAAAACAAGTCTTATTCTTGCTCCTATTTTAGCAGCTTGTGGTTTATTTGTTCCAATGATTTCTGGAAGAGGTCTTGGGCACACGGGTGGAACGTTAGATAAATTTGATTCGATACCAGGGTACAATACACAGCCAGATTTAAATACTTTTAAGAAAGTTGTAAAAGAAGTTGGCTGTGCAATTATAGGTCAAACTTCAAACTTAGCCCCTGCAGATAAAAAACTATATTCAATTAGAGATATAGTGGGAACAGTAGAATCTTTACCATTAATTACATCGTCTATACTATCTAAAAAAATTGCATCAGGTTTAAAGACATTAGTTTTAGATGTTAAGGTAGGGAATGGATCTTTTAATAACACTATAGATATAGCAAGAGAATTATCCCACTCACTTGTTAAAGTAGCACAAGGTGCTGGGCTACAATGTGAAGCCATCATAACAGATATGAATCAAGTTTTAGGCAAAAGTGCAGGGCATATTTTGGAGATGTCTGAGTGTATTAATTTTTTAAAAAACCAAGAAAAAGAATCAAGACTGGAATTAATCACATATGAGTTAGTAGCCTCAGTTTTAATGATGTCCCAAAACCTATCAAAACAAGATGCTCTGAAAAAAATCAATACTGTAATATCGAATGGTCAAGCAGCAGAAAAATTTGAAAAAATGGTCCATGCTTTGGGAGGGCCGTCTGATATTATGTCGTCACATGATAATCATTTAAAAATAAAAGCTATTAAAAAAGATATTCTTTCAAACCAATCTGGATGGGTAAAAGAAATTAAAACAAGAGATTTAGGATTAATTCTTATCGAGTTAGGCGGAGGAAGAAAACAAGTAACAGATAAAATTAATTTCAATGTTGGTTATGATCAGGTGTTAAGAGTTGGTGATAAAGTGGATACAAGCACACCTCTTTTAACAGTTTATACAAATTCAGAAGATGATTATGAAAATGTTAGAAAAAAAATCGAGGATTGTTTTATAATCGCCGATTCAGAGGTAAGCGAACTTCCATATACGTATGAAGTAATTAACTAATGAGCTCACAATTAAAAATTAATGAAGATTTAATTCAATATCTTCAAAAGGCAGGGTACCGAAAAGACACCCTTGTCGATGAATTAGAGAAGGAAACCAAAGCACTTGGTAAAGTTGCTCAAATGCAAATTGCTAAAGAGCAAGGACAATTTTTAGAAATTATTGTTAATATATCAAAAGCCAAATCATGTTTAGAGATTGGACGATTTACAGGGTTAAGCACATTATATATGGCCCGAGGACTTCCATCCGATGGCAAAATTGTTACTGTTGATAATTCAGAGGAGTTTTTACCATTAGCAAAAAAATATTGGGATAAGGATGGCCTCACTTCAAAAATAGAATCTATTATTGGAGCAGGTGTCGATGTGATGCAAAGTTTAATTGATCGGCAACACACCTTTGATGTGATTTTCATTGATGCAGATAAAAATAACTATCCAAATTATTATGAACTATCACTAAACTTGGTTTCATCAAATGGAGTCATCATTATTGATAACATGCTATGGCATGGTGATGTAGCTGATACATCTAAAAATGATTCACAAACAAAAACGATTCGTGGTTTAAGTTTACAAATTAATCAAGACGATAGAGTGGAATTTTCTTTACTCCCACTATCTGATGGTCTGTTGTTTATACGAAAAAAATAATTTTCTTACTTGAAATAATTTTTTCAATTCCCATATTTTAATTGTTGGTATGCCATTGTGGGTGCCGATTTTAACTTGCTTAATAAGGAGTTTTTATGACAAGAAACCTATCCGTATGGAATTCGCTTAGACCATTTTCAGTTGGATTTGACTCAATTTTTGAAGAATTTGATAGAATGTTAGAGTCTACCGAGCGACACAATTCAAATTATCCACCCTATAATATTCACAGAATAAATGAGAATAATTATAAAATAGAAGTAGCTTTAGCTGGGTATTCTAAAGATGATATTGAATTAGAACTAAAAGAAAATAATCTGACTGTTCGCAACAAACAAAAAGAAAAAGTTGTGAACGAAGAAGGAAATGGAGTTATTCATAAAGGAATTTCTACCAGACAATTTGAACGATCATTTACTATCTCTGAAGATATAAAAATCAAGAATGCTGAGTTACTAAATGGTTTATTAAATATCGATCTGGAAAGAATTATTCCAGAAGAAAAAAAAGCAAGACTAATTCCCATTAGTTAAATTTACGAGATAGGGGGCGAGAGCCCCCTGTTTTAGAATTATTCTAAATTCAATAACATTGAGTTTTTATTACTCACCTTAATTAAAAAAACATACCTTTACTATTTTTCGAAAAATTTATACTTAATAATTTGTATGTTTCTACTCGTGGTTGAAAAATTGTTGCAGGTACCAGCGCAATTTTTCAACCCACTTTAGTGTCATAATGTTAGCTCTTCAAAATGTTGTAAATCTGGTTAAGGATGATTTTTATCAAAAAAATACAAAAGATAAATGCCATGATTTTTTTTACTCTTCAGCTTTAACACATGCGATAAGTTTAGAAATTGCTTCATCCACATATGCCGATAAATGCCTGTCTTATGAAATGTTATGTAAAAGAATACCTCCTAAATTAGGATGTAGATCAACAATATATTCAACGCTAAATAATGCTGTAAGCAAAGGTTTTTTTGTAAAACAATATTCAAAGAAAGACAGAAGAGTAAGGTCTTATTGTTTATCCGAAGAGTACTCTCTCATGCTAACCCAGTGGTACTTACGCTCAAAAGAAATATTTTTCTAATTAAATTTAAATTAGAATAATTCTAAAAACAATACTTTACCGTTATATTTATTAGCTTTTTTTTTTAAGATTAATCACTTTTATATTTAGTAGTAAACACACCTTTAGATTCTCAATAAGAGGACGCGGGAGCAATAAATAAAATAGTTCCAGCTAATTCCGTTATTCAGCTCCCGCACTTTAACTAATTGATTAAGAGGAGATTATGAATAAATTTATCACAATTATAGCTTCATTCTTGATAGCATTCACTTTTACAAAAACTGTATTAGCAGATGGTCATCAGGTTTATGGTCCATACCCTATCACTTTAAAAGGTTATGATGGAGATGCTACAAACTCTGTAAAGTACACTGGTCAAATGGCTAGACACGCACTTCATGATAGTTTGAAAGCTTTAGTTAAAAGTGGTGATGTTGCTAAGATGATGGCATATTACAACGGCGAAGATGGTCTAGAAATTATCGCACCTGCTTCAAAAGGTGATTTTGTTATTAAACAAAGTATGATTTCAGAAATAGGTAGCGGTAACTTATCAGGCAAAATGTACAAAGGCGCTATACCAGGATGGGGTAACTTAACTGGTCCTGAGGCTATTGAACACATGATGACAAAAGCAGGTGAGGTTGAAGGTGGTTTTGATCCTAATACTGGAATGGATTACACTCAACTTATCTCAAAATTTGCAATGGGAGCAGTTTTTTACAATCAAGCAGTAAATAGTTACCTTGGAAGTAAAATGGAAGTAGGTCAAAAACCTAATAATAAACCTTATAAAGATGGTGCTTATTATACTGGAAAAGAGCATAGCTGGGATGAGGCATTTGGATATTGGGGTTCTGCTGCACATGCATTAACTTTAAGTGCTGAACAAAACTATAATGTTGCAAAAAAGAAAGATATGGCTTCTGCTGACTTTAACGGAGATGGCGTTGTAGATGTATATTCTGAATATACTTATGCTCATGCTTATTATGCATCAAGTTATGATAAAGGTGGTAAAACAAATTACCTAGCAACTATCAACCAAGCATTTATTGATGGCAGAGGCATAATTAGAGATGCAGGTGGAAGAAACCTAAATTTCTCTGAAAGAACCTCACTTCTTGCTGAAAGAGATATCATTAGAAATAATTGGGAAAAAGTTATAGCTGAGTCTGTATTTAAATATGCTGGATCAGTTTATAAAGATATTGTTGCTCTTGAAACTATAGTTGGCGCTAATGGTGAAACAGCTGATGCTTTCAGAACTTATGCCAAACATTGGGGTGAGTTAAAAGGATTTGCTTTAGCACTTCAATGTGGACCTACCAATCTTGGTGATACTGCTGAAAAAATGAATCGTATGATGGGATTTGGCCCTGTTCTTCTTAATGCTTCTCAAGTTGTTGGAGTAGATTCACAAGGCAATTACATTAAAGATCAAGCACAAGAATGGTCCGAGTTTAAACTTCATATGCTTAAAATTCAAAAACTAATGGTTGATGAGTTTGGTATTGAGGCTAAAGCTAACGATCAATTAGCAGAATTGACCGCATTAGCAGGTTCTCTTGGATCCTCTGATTCGGCTGAAAATGACTAATTAATTTATTGTGTACGGCTCTTTATAAAAGAGCCGTGCATTATTTTAATAATGGAAATATTTTTTGACTATATAAATAATATAGGGAATCAATTTATAGACCCTAAAAAAAGAGTTTTTTTAGCATACATTTTTTTATCTTTTCTAATTGCTTTATTATGGCTTGTTAACATAAAAAAAATTAATTTTAAAAAAGCGATTATAAAAATATTTGATAAAAAAATATTTTTCTCAAAATCAGCCAAGTCTGATTATAAAATATTTTTTATTAATCAATTTATAATGTTACTGATATCTCCATTGCTTATAACTCAAATAACAATAGCAACTGCTCTTTATTTTTATTTTCACTCAATTGACTGGTTAAATCAAGGAATGTACTCAAACTTGACACCGATAATTGTCATTATTTCCTTTACTCTTTTTCAATTTACGATTGATGATTTTAGTAAATATATGGTTCATAATTTTATGCATAAATGGCCAATATTATGGTCTCTTCATAAAGTTCATCATTCAGCCACCGTGCTAACCCCAATGACTGTTTTTAGAACACACCCACTAGAAGGAATTATTTTTTCATTAAGAAGCTCGGTAACACAAGCAATTAGTATATCTTCATTCATATTCTTATTTGGTAATACTGTAAGCCTTTACACAGTATTAGGAGTTAATGTTTTTGTTTTTATTTTTAATGTTTTAGGCTCAAACCTGAGACATTCTCATGTTGGAATTCAATATTGGAAATGGGTAGAGTACATTTTTATCTCTCCAGCCCAACATCAACTCCATCACTCAATAGCAAAGGAACATCATGATAAAAATTTTGGTGCCGCATTGGCAATTTGGGATTGGCTTTTTGGTTCTTTGCACCACTCTATAGACTTTGAGATTTTAGAGCTTGGTATTAAAAAAAATCAACAAGATGAAAGTCACGATTTAAAAACACTTTATTTAAATCCATTTTTTGAAATAAAAAATTATTTTGTAAAATATTTTTATTTTTTAATGAAAAAATTAAATTTTAATCTTAATAAGAGGAGCTATTCTAATGAAAAAAAATACAATTAATATTCTATCAATAATTTTTATCACATTTTTTTCAATAAATCTTTTTGCAAAAGAAATTAATATTTATTCACACAGACAGCCTTTTTTAATTAATCCTTTTTTGGAAATATTTACCAATGAAACTGGTATTAAAACAAATGTTATTTATTCAAAAAAAGGCCTTGCTCAAAGATTGCAATCAGAGGGAGAAAACAGCCCAGCTGATGTTATATTAACTGTTGATATAGGTAGGTTATATATCTATTCAGATTTAAACTTGTTATCGTCTATAGATTCAAAGCTATTAACTAAAAATGTGCCATCACATTTAAGAAGCTCTGAAAATAATTGGTTTGCTCTATCTAAAAGAGCAAGGGTTATTGCAGTAAATAAAGATATTATTAAAGATGGTGAAATAACGAGATTAGAAGATTTAGCTAATCCAAAATGGAAAGGTCAAATTTGTTCAAGACCTGGAAGTCATGTTTATAATAGAGGAATAATGGCATCTGTTCTGGCTGAATACGGTGAAGAAAATGCAGAAGCATGGGCAAAAGGTTTGGTAAATAATTTTGCGAGAAGACCTCAGGGAAATGATAGAGCTCAGGTTAAATCAATTTATGAGGGTGAATGTAACATTGCAATTATAAATAATTATTATTATGGAAAACTTAAATTTTCTGATGACCCAGAACAAAGAAAATGGGCTGAAAAAGTAAGACTAGTTTTTCCTAACCAAGGTGAGGGTGATCGTGGGGCTCACGTCAATATATCTGGGGGAGGAGTTGCTTTACACTCAAAAAATAAAAAAGAAGCAATAATGTTATTAGAATTCTTAACTACTGAGAAATCTCAACAGTTATATGGGGAAATTAATTTTGAATATCCAGTTAATCCTAATGTAAATCCTAGTAAAGAGCTTAATTCTTGGGGAAATTTTAGGGAAGATCAATTACCAATTGTAAAAATAGCAGAACTAGCTCCAGGGGCGCAAAAAATAATTGATAGAGTTGGTTGGTAATCTATAACAATTCCTGTTTTGTTAAATTGGAATAATTCATCAATATTTGCAAGCTTAATTGCTTTACTTATTATTGCGCCTGTATTTGCAATCTTCTATTCTGCGTTTTTAGGAGATACTTCCTTATGGCCTCATTTATTTTCAACTGTTTTACCAAGATATATTTCCAATACAATTATTCTTATGTTGGGGGTTGGGCTATTAAGTACACTTTTAGGTGTCTCTACTGCGTGGGTTGTTACAAGATATAATTTTTTTGGAAAAAAGTTTTTTCAATGGGCTCTTCTTTTGCCTGCTGCAGTCCCTGCTTACATCATTGCTTATACTTATACTGATTTTTTAGAATATGCTGGACCAGTTCAAAAAATTTTAAGAGGTTTTTTTAATTACCAAAATTCTAGTGAGTATTGGTTTCCTGAAATTCGTTCAATGGAGGGAGCAATATTTGTAATGTCATTTGTGCTCTATCCATATGTTTATATGACAACACGTGCATCTTTCTTAACAGTGCCTATATCTTTTTTTCAAACAAGTTTAATTTATGGAAGAAGTAGTTTTTTTAGTGTTGCACTTCCATTAGCACGACCAGGTATAATTGCTGGTGTTGCTTTAGTGTTAATGGAAACAATTTCAGATTTTGGAACTGTTGAGTATTTTGCTCTAGAGACATTAACCCTTGGAGTATTTAATGTTTGGCTCGGTATGAATAGCTTATCAGGTGCTTCACAAATTTCCTCAGTACTTTTTGTTTTTGTAGTTGTATTGCTAACAATTGAATATCTTGCCAGAAGAAGACAAAGATATCACGAAAAAAGTAGTGGACAAAATATGGTAGAGTCAGTGTCATCTTCACAGCTTCAAAAGACTATTTGTTTTTTTATTTGTTTGATACCTATTGTTATTGGATTTGTAATTCCTGTTTCAATATTGCTAAACTTTATATTAAGTGGGTTTTCGATTATTAATTTTACAGAGATCTTTCACACGTCTTTTTTTAGTATTATACTTGCTTTTTCTGGAGCTTTTTTTGTTATGCTTGCCTCTGTATTTTTAATTATCATTTCAAATTATAGATCAAATAATTTTCAAAAAGTTTTAATTTTTCTTGCCTCTTGTGGGTATGCGTTGCCAGGAACTATTTTAGCCGTAGGTATGGTTATTTTTTTAGGATGGATAAATAAATATTTGAATCTTCAATTAAGTTATATCGCTGGTGGGTTTATAATTTTAATATTTGCTTATGTTGTTCGCTTTCTAGCAGTGGGTAACGCTTCAATTAGATCAGGTATTTTACAAATTCATCCAAACGCCATGGATGCATCTTTAACAATGGGTGCAGGTTTTTTCAGAGGTGTAAAAATAATAATAATGCCTTTAATTTTTTCTAATATTTTAATTGGTGGAATTTTAGTTTTTGTTGATATTTTAAAAGAACTCCCAATTACACTTTTGCTTCGACCATTTAATTTTGAAACTTTAGCAACGTATGTTTATCAGTATGCGTCTGATGAACTTTTACAAGAATCTTCATTTGCTGCTCTCATTATTGTTGTTGTTGGTCTAGGACCAATTATATTTTTGAACTCAGCTTTACAAAGAGTGTCACAGAGAAAAGAGAGTAATTAATTTTCAAAAACAAAGGTATGTTTTTCATCAATTGAAATTTCTACTGCTGAAGATTGTTTCGGATTAAACTCAGGAGGCATGTGACTATGAACATGCACAACTTCATTTTCTTTATTCAAAACAGATAAGTGGATAAAGCTATAAGCCCCCATTAGTTTAGACGCCATAACCGTTCCTTTAGTTCCATTAACAGGTGTTGGTTGTTCACTTAATTTAATTCCTTGTGGTCTAATATGAACGGTAACATTTTTATTTTCATATTTTTGATTTACTTTAATTTGACCTACTGGAGTGTTTATCGATGAATTATGAACATCACCATTAAAAACATTAGTTTCTCCAAAAAACCGGGTTACATATTGATTCTTGGGATTATTATATAATTCTGCTGGAGGGCCTGATTGAACAATGCTCCCATTATGATCCATAATATTTATTTGATTTGAAATAAACATAGCCTCAAAAGGATCATGAGTAACAATAATAGTCGAAACATTAGATTTTTGAAGTAAATGCAAAGTATCATCTCTTATTTCTTCTCTAAGATTTAGATCAAGACTAGAGAAAGGCTCATCCAAAAGCAATAAATCAGGATGTGATATTATAGATCTGGCAAGAGCAACACGTTGTTGTTCTCCGCCACTTAATTCATGCGGATATTTATCTAATGAGTCAGGAAGTTTGACAACATCAATGATATCATCAATCTTATATATAGAATTCTTAAAATTGATTGGATATTTAAGATTCTCTTTTACGGTTAAATGTGGAAAGAGAGCGTAATCCTGAAAGAGAAAACCAATTCTTCTTTTTTCAGTGGGTAAGTGTTTTTTTACTGAACTTACCTCTTGATCATTTATTAGTATATGTCCACTTTGTACTTTATCTAAACCAGCAATTAATTTTAGAAGTGTAGTTTTGCCACTTCCCGAAGGTCCAAGAATACAAGCTATAGAATCTTTTTTAAGCTCAAAATTAACATTATTTAAAATAGGTTTATTGTTAATTTTATGGCTTAGATTTTTTATACTTACTGCCAACATTAAGTGTTTATAGCAGGGTACTTTGCATTAACAAGAGGTATCCATCCTTTTAAATTATTGATTCTATTATCAGGAGAAGGATGTGTACTAAAAAATTCTGAAGGCCCTGAGCCACCCATATCTTCTTTCATACGCTCCCAGACTTTATACGACTCATTAATATCATAACCTGCTAAACTAGAAAAAATTAAACCCAGATAATCTGCTTCAGATTCTTGTTTTCTATTAAAAGGAAGATCCAATCCAAATTGACGAACATACCCTGCTGCTTGTGGAAGTCTTTGTCCCAATACAAACTGTTCTAAAGCCATAATTCCAAGATCAGTTATCATAGCAGTACTTGCTCTTTCCGCAGAATGTCTTGCAACAGCGTGAGCTATTTCATGACCCATAACAGATGCTACTCCATCTGCGTTTTTTAGAATTGGTAAGATGCCAGAATAAAACGCAATTTTACCACCAGGCATACACCATGCATTTTTTGTTTGATCATCATCAACCAGAACAAATTCCCATTGAAAGTTAGATGTAGGATCTTCCTGAGAATTAGTTTTATAATAAATATTAATTGCATCACGAATTTTAAATCCAATATCAACAATTTGATTATACTCTGAAGTACCAGTAATTAATTTTGATTGAGATTTAAAATTGTTGTACGCAGGAAAAGTTCTTGAATATAAAAAATCATCAGTGAGAATATTTAATTGCTGTCGATCGGATAAAGCAACTTCTGTACAAGAAGGTAAAACTAAGGATGAAGCACAAACACAGGAACACCCATAGATAAACTTTCTCCTTGATATGTTATTAAAAACTGACATTAATTTCTAAATATAAAAAAAACACCATGAACTCAACCCTCCATATACCTAAAGCTGAAATTCATGTCCATCTTGAGGCAACTATAACACCATCTTTATGTAGAAAATTTGCCGAACGAAATAAAGTTAAGTTATCTGCGGATATATTTGGCTCTGAGTATGCTTATCAGTGGGAAGATTTTTATGATTTTATTAAAAGATATGACATTGTAACCTCAGTTATTCATACTCCTGAAGATTATTATGAGCTTACATATGAATATTTAAAAGAATGTGCAGCTAACAATGTGCTTTATGTGGAAGCAATGGTTTCTTCAACACATGCAAAAGCGAAAGGTATGACCTATCATTCTTTTTTAGATAGTGTTCATCAAGCCTCGCTTGACGCCGAAAGAGATTTTGGCATTGTTTCAAGATATTTAATGAATGGAATACGGCATTTAGGTGCTGAATCTGTTCAAGGAACAGCAGAAGAAGTTCTTAGTAATCCCCACCCTGCTCTTGTAGGTTTTGGTTTAGCAGGTGATGAATTACATTTTCCACCACATTTATTTACCAAAACTTTTGACATGTTAAAGCAAGAATCATATCCCATAACAGTTCATGCGGGTGAGTGGGACGGGCCAGAAAATATACGTAATGCCATTCATCTTTTGCATCCAACTCGGTTAGGTCATGGTGTTCGCTCTATTGAAGATTTAGATTTAGTAAAAGAAATTATCGATAAAGATATTGTTTTAGAAACCTGTCCCACAAGTAATATCGCAACAAAAATTTATGAAAATTATGAAATGCATCCTGTAAAAAAATTGCATGATTTAGGCGTAAGAGTAACTGTGAACTCTGATGATCCTCCTTTTTTTAATGCAACAATTCAAGGCGAGTACGAAGCGATGGCCGGTATTGGTTTTACTGAGAATGAACTTTTATCTATGACACGCAATGCTATCGAATCTTCTTTTTTAGAAGAAGATAAAAAAAATAAAATTTTAACTAAATTAAATTAGATAACTTTATTAATGGTCTTGCCCCATAGTGAGAGATTATCTCTGCTGCGGCAATAGATGCGTAGTTACCGCATGTAGCAAGATCTTTTCCCTTTGCCATACCAAATAAAAAACCACCCGCATACAAATCCCCTGCACCTGTAGTATCTACGACTCTGTCAACTTGCACTGGATTAATTTGGATGACCTCATCATTGTTTACAATAACAGAACCATCAGCAGATCTTGTAATAGCAACAATCATATTTAATGATTTTGCGTATTCAACTGCTTTCTCAAAACTATCAGTTTCACACTGCGCTTTAATTTCATCTTCATTGGCAAATAAAATATCTACATCATTTTCTATAAGTTCTTTGAAGGACTCTCTATGCCTATCTACACAAAACAAGTCTGATAAAGTAAAGGCAATTTTTTGATTATCTGACTTACATATATCAACCATTTTTTTCATTGCCATTTTGGCGTCTTGATTATCCCACAAATATCCTTCTAGATAAGCAATTTTATGATTAGTTATATGAGCTGATTGAATATCATCAGGTCCAATCAAGGTTCCTGCTCCTAGAAAAGTACACATGGTTCTCGTTCCATCATCTTCTACAAAAATAGTGCAACAACCAGTTGAAATATCAGGGGAAGTAAAACCAAGGGGAAATTGCAACCCTTCTCTCACCATATCTTTTTGAAGAAATATTCCAACTTCATCATTTTTGATTTTACCAATAAAGCTACCATTTCCGCCAAAAGAAGTGATACCAAACATCGAATTTCCAAGAGATCCTCCTCCAGCCATTTCTTTAATAGAATAGTTATTATGAAGAGAATTTTTTAATTCTTCATCGATTAAATTCATGGAGTCACGATTTAAATTATTTTTCTCAACCTCATCTTTGTTTGATGGGATGATAGCATCGACCATTGCGTTTCCAATGCCAACAATATCTAACTTATCTGTCATTTGTTTTTTTAAAAATTGGTAGTAGTTGTACTATAATCACGCCTGTAAAAATTGCAAGACATCCAAGAAATTTATTTAAATCTAAAGTTTGATTAATAAGTAGCCACCCTGCGATTGTAGCAAAGACACCTTCCATAGATAAAATAATAGCTGCAGGAGCAGGACTTGCTTTTCGTTGTGCAATTATTTGTAATGTATATCCTAAACCAGCAGATAGTACTCCTGTGTACAGTATTTCAAACCACTCAATCGAAATATTTTTTAAAGTAGGACTCTCATAAATTCCAGCAACAAAAAGAGAAATAAGAAAGACAATAAAATATTGAATAGTTCCATAAGTTAAGGGTGAGTTGAATTGTTTCATAAACACATCAATGAGGATTATATGAACAGCGAAACAAAAAGCGGCAATAAATATTAATGAGTCTGATTGCTGTATCTCGATACTTTGGTTTGATGATAATAAATATGACCCCAAAACACATAACATTATGGCAATCCAAATTATCCAATGTAGTTGAGATTTAAAAAAAAAGCGTGAAATAATTCCTACAATAGGAACATATAGCGTTGTAATAAATGCAACGTTAGAAATTTGAGAAACCTGAAGCGCGTATTGTTGTAATCCCATTCCTAGAAAAAGAAAAACACCTGTAGCAATTGTTAAAATTAATAATTTTGAGTTAGAAAAAATTTTAGCAAAATTATTTCTTTCAAAATAAAGAGCTAAGGGCAATACTGTTATCGTAGCAAAAAAAAATCGTGAGAAACTAAATGTAAAAGGGCCAATTGCACCCATGCCTGTTGTTTGGGAGACAAATGCTGTCCCCCATATCAAAGTAGCAAGGAGCATTAATATATTAGCGCGAGTTTGAGACATTAAAAAACTATCTATTTAGTTTTTTTACTTTTTCTTGATCAATCCACCAAGACTCAATCACAATACCATATAGTGGAATTGTTTCTGGGAACTCAAACATATTCCAATAAGCAATTCTATCAGTGTTACTATGATATAAGGGGATAACATAATGATTCCATAAAAGAACTCTATCTAAAGCATGTATAGCCGTTGTGAGTTCTTCTCTTGTTTTAGCTCCCACTAATTGTTCTATTAGAAAATCAACAACCTCACTATCAACACCAGCATAGTTTCTGCTTCCCTCTTTTTTCCCTACCTCAGATCCATAGTAAAACTGTTGTTCATTCCCAGGGCTGAGACTAACATTCCATGAGGCTTTAATCATATCAAAATCATAATTTAATAAACGCGCTTGATACTGAGAAGAATCTACAGTGCGCACATTCATTGTTATACCAAGTACTTCTAATGTTTTTTGAAAAGCTAATGCTATTCTCTCTACTGAAGGACTAACAATTAAAAACTCAAATTCAAAATGCTTACCATCCTTCATAAGCTTTCCATCACTGACAAACCAACCTTCTTCTTCTAATATTTTTTTGGCTATTCTTAAGTTATCTCTTGGGTTACCACTTCCATCTGTCTGTGGTGGTGCGTATGTTGAAGTAAATATTTCAGCAGGTAACTGATTTTTAAAAGGTTCCAATAATTGTAATTCTTTTTCAGACGGTAAACCGGTTGAAGCTAAAGGCGAATTATCAAAATAGCTATCAGTTCTGACATATGCATTATTGTATAAAACTTTATTTATCCATTCATGATCATAAGCAAAAGATAGCGCATGCCTAACTCTTGGATTACTAAAAATATCCTTGCGTGAATTAAAAATTAAAGCATTCATCCCAGAAGGTCTATCATTTTTCATTTCATTTAAAACAACATGACCATTCGAGACGGCATCGAAATTATATTCTGAAAACCATCTTTTGGCATTATACTCACGACGATAATCATACTCTCCAACCTTAAAAGCTTCTACAAGCACATTAGAGTCTTTGTAATAATCATAAATTATTTTATCAAAATTATATTGTCCTTTATGAACAGGTAAATCCTTTGCCCAATAATCTTTCACTCTTTGATATTTTATTTGACGACCCGGCTCTAAACTTTCAATACGATAAGGACCACTTCCAAGAGGTATGTCGAGGAAAGTTTTTGTAACATCAATTTCACTGTAATATTTTTTTGGAATAATTGGTAGAAACCCCGCAACAATAAGAGGAAGCTCTTTATCTTCATTATTAATGAAATTCATTTTTATTCCATTAGTCCCTATCATTTCAGTTGAAGTGACTTTCCCGTAAGTCTTTTTTTGATTTGGTGTTCCTTTAGTTTGAAAAGTCTCTAAACTAAATAATACATCTTCTCTGGTAATAGATGAGCCGTCATGAAATTTTGCATAAGGATTAATGTAAAACGTAATAGACGATCTATCTTCTGGCATATCAGCATACTCTGCGATTAATCCGTATAAAGTAAAAGCTTCATCCCATACTCTTCTCATCAGCGTATCATTGATGTATCCAAGACCAGCAGCCTTAGACCCTTTAAATGCAACTCTATTTAAATTATCAAACGCACCATACGAACCAAATCGAACAACACCGCCTTTAGGCGCATCAGGGTTAACATAATCTAGATGAGTAAAATCCTCTTCATACTTTGGGTTACCATGCATAGCAATTCCGTGAGCTTTTTCAGCAAAAGATGCAGAATTATAAAAGGTAAAAAATATACTAACAATTAAGAAATATTTAAGATTCATTACAGTTTTGTATCAACTAAATAAGGTATTTTGAAGAGGAAGTTCTTTGAAACTACTCTTTTTCTATTTACGCTATATATAAGAAAAAGATGAAAATTTTACCGTCAGAAATAACTTCTTATAAAAACTACCTGAATAGGAGAAAATTTATCAAGTCATCTGTTGCAACTGGTTTAGCCTTAGGTGCATCAACAGGTCTTCACGCAAATCATTTATCTGATCAAAATATTTATGCTAATCAACTTGATGAAAATGATACATTAAATAGCTTTGAAGAGATCACCACTTATAATAACTTTTATGAATTTGGTATGGGCAAGACTGACCCTTCTGAAAAATCAGATGAATTCAATCCCAAACCTTGGTCAATATCTCTTGAAGGATTAATTAATAATCCTCAAGTTTTAGATTTAGAAAAATTATTAAAACAAGTAACAGTTGAAGATAGAGTTTACAGATTGAGGTGTGTTGAGGCGTGGTCAATGGTAATTCCCTGGCAGGGTTTCCCTTTATCAGAATTAATTAAAATAGCTGACCCTTTATCATCGGCAAAGTTTATTCAATTTGTTACAGTGTTCAGACCTGAAGAAATGCCTGGTCAAAAAAGAAAATTGTTACCCTGGCCCTATGTAGAAGGTTTGCGGATGGATGAAGCGATGCATCCTTTAACTATATTATCAACAGGAATGTATGGGCATGATTTACTTAATCAAAGTGGTGCGCCACTTCGATTAGTGGTGCCTTGGAAATATGGTTTTAAGTCTATTAAATCAATTTCTTCTATTCGGTTTGTTGACAAACAACCTGAGGCTACATGGTCTATGATGGCTCCTAGCGAATATGGTTTTTATTCTAATGTAAACAATCTTGTCGATCATCCTAGATGGAGTCAGAATACTGAAAGACGTATTGGTGAATTTAAAAGACGAGAGACTCTGATGTATAATGGATACGAAGATGAGGTTAGTTATTTGTATGAGGGAATGGATTTAAGAAAATACTATTAATTAATGATAACCACTCAATCATTTAAAAAAATTAAACCTTTAATATTTCTAGGCATATTTTTTCCAAGTATATTTTGGTCGTATCAATTTATTAACGGATCTTTAGGAGTAAACCCCATAGAGAAATTTATGGATAATATGGGCGAGATGGCTCTACGTTTAATAGTATTAACCTTATTTATTTCTTCTTTAAGTGAGTTTAAAAAATTTCGTTTTTTAATTGATGTGAGAAGAATGATTGGATTATTTGCTTTTTTTTATGTGTCCTGCCATTTTTTAACTTACATAGCCCTTGATCATTTCTTTGATATGAATTTTATAATTAAAGATATTATTAAAAGACCTTTCATCACTTTTGGGTTTATTAGTTTTGTTTTTTTAATTCCACTAGTCATTACGTCACCAAAAAAAATGTTAAAAAAATTAGGCTTTAAAGTATGGAAAAAAATTCACTATTTAATTTATCCTGCTGCAATTTTATCAAGTGTACATTTTTATATGTTGGTAAGAGCAAATAAAATTGAGCCAGCAATTTATATTTTTTTAATTCTAGTATTACTACTCTACAGATTATATTTTAAAATTATTCTTCCTCAATTGGCTCGGTAATAGGATTAAGCTCCATACCCGCTGGTGTTATATTTCGAGGAAGTGGAACGTATTGTGATTCACTGTCTGCTGGAACAGCTCTTTTAGTCATACGATACAAGCCAAAAACACCCAGTAAAGCATGAACTAAAATAAGATATATATGAAAGCCATTAGGACCAATTATGCTCATAATTCCTGAAACTATAAGAGGGCCTAGAACAGAACCAATTCCAATAAGCCTTACAAAAGCAGAACTCGCAGCAACAATTTCATTTTGTTCTAGGAAATCATTAGTATGAGCAATTGCCAGAGAATACATTGGTAATGATGCGCACGAGTAAAAGGCTGTCAAAATGAAAAACAACGTAAGAGAAATATAAGAAGAGCCAACTATGAGTACACATAATCCTGAAGCTATAAAAGTAACTCCTATTAAAATTATTCTTCGATCCATCTTGTCTGATAAATACCCAACAGGCCACTGTGATAATGCACCAAACGAAGTGATAATAACCATAAAAATTGAAACTTCTAATATACTTAATCCTTTTGCTGTTGCATAAACAGCGCCATATCCAAAAACAACACTATGAGCTAAACCTGTAAATAATGCTCCTACAAAACCTAAAGGAGAAATGGCATAAAATTCTGACAGAGAAAAACTTTTTGTATTAGTCGTATTAGGCTGATCTGTTACTGAGAGAAGAATAGGCAATAAAGCAAAAGATAACAAAACAGATACCAAGATGAATAAATCAACTTTTAAAGGATCACTGATATTTAAAAGTAATTGTCCTAAACCAAGAAAAACAAAAGTGATAATCATATAGATAGATAGAAGTTGTCCACGAGTTTGGTTAGTTGATTTTTCATTTAACCAACTTTCCATAATAATATAAATTCCTGATAAACTTATTCCTGTAAAAATTCTTATAACAAACCAGGAATAAGGATCTAAAAAAATTGAATGTAGCAATATTGCAATTGATGCTAAAGAAGCAAGAGCAGCAAATACTCGTATATGTCCAACACGTTTTAAAAAAATAGGTATAAGAACAGAACCTGTTAAAAAGCCAGTGTAAAATCCAGTAATAATTAATCCTGTAGAGATAAAACTAAAACCTTCGAGAACAGATCTAACACCAATTAAAGTTCCCTGAAGTCCATGACCTAAACAAATGATCCCAAACCCAAAAAAAAGAGCCCAAGTATTGCGTAGGACAGTAAACATTTTAAGTTATTATAATTTAAAAATTAATATTCTTCTTCACCCTCTTCAGGTGTAACTATGCCTGCATCAGCAGCTGGATCGATTTCAGTTTCATCTTCAAGAAGAACTGTATCATCCTCCAAATTATCTTCATTATTATCAACATCCAAATTCTCAATATCAAGCTCATCATCTTTTTCTTTAGCTTTTGGTGGAATTGGATTTACTAGAGGAGCAGCATTTGTACTGCCTGGTTTTCTTCCACGTCTAGGTCTAGACATTGTAGTAACTTCTATTTCTTTACCACATTCAGGACATTCTAATTCAGATCTACCCAGATCGTAGTATTGTTTACTACACATTGGACAAATTCTTTTTTCTCCCCAAGATTCTTTATACATATTAATTACTCTTTTTCTTTTACGTAAATTTTACCACAATAACCACAAACCACTTTGTTTTGATTATCAAAACTGTAGTAAACTGCGGGGTGTCCTAAACCATCTTGACCCCCATCGCAACATATAGTTTCTGTTTCTGGGCTTACTTTTATAATATTTTCTTCCACTTTTTTGGCTATAGGAAATTAAATCTCAATAGTCTAGGATTTTCGTAATTTTTTAAGTTATTTGAAAATATAAAACTGTAATACCTGTACATATTATAACCGATGGCATTACTCGTTTGCGAGCATCTGTCTCTTTTAATAAGTAAAAACTAAGAAGAGTCGCCAATACGATGCTTAATTCGCGAATACTTGAGACATATGCAATTTCAATAAATTGCATTGACCACACCACGAGCCCATACCCAAGAATAGCAAGAATTCCAGCTACCACCCCATCCCTTATTTTGTAGCTGTTTTTTTTTTGTAAACCAGTTTCTGAAAAAAAGGCATAAATAAGCATGGGCATTCCATTTAATAACAGCATCCAGTATATAAACGTAAATGCGTTCTCACTTTTTCTAACCGCTATACCATCTAAGATTGTATAGGTTGATATTAAACCAGCTGTTGTGATTGCAATGATGAAGGCTGATCTGTTAAATTTTTTTGTTGTTAAAAAAGATATCATAAATAACCCTAAACAAATTAAAATAATACCTATGATACCTGCTAAGTTGATATCAGCTCGTAAAATTAAAATACTTATTAGTCCAATTATTAAAACAGAACCGCCTCTTGCAATTGGATATACAAATGAAAGATCTCCGTGTTGATAAGATTTAACTACGCTGTAACGATAAAAGCCATGCAAAAATGTTGTTGCAAGAATAAAAAACCATATAGTTGTTGTTGGAAATGGCACTGTGAATATTAAGGGAAGAAATATAATTATTTCTATAATTGATGTTATACCCATCATTGCTAAACCATTTTCACTCTTCTTAACGATAGTGCTCCAACCCGCATGACAGAACGCAGCAAATATAATTATTAAAAAAACAAAACTCAGAGACAAATCTTATTGGTTTTATAGGTAAATCAATATAGATACCAGTTTTTAACAATTTCAAAAATATGACACAGACAATTACAATAAACAAAAGAGACTACACAGGATTACCAAATTCAACAGCTATCGTTATTTGTTTGGATGGTAGTCAAAAAGAATACTTTGAGGAAGCTTCAAAATTAAACTTAACACCCAGCTTAGATAAAATAATAAATACTGGAGAAAATTTGTTAGCAAATAGTGCTATTCCTAGTTTTACTAATCCCAATAATATCTCTATTGTTACAGGAAGACCCAGTTCAGTTCATGGTATCTGTGGTAATTTTTTCTATACTCCATCTACAGGTGAAGAAGTTATGATGAACGATCCTCAGTTTTTAAGAGCGCCTACAATCTTTCAAAAATATTATGAGCAAGGAGCTAAGATTGCAATCGTAACAGCAAAAGATAAGTTAAGAAAATTATTATCTCACGGTCTTAACTTTAATGATTCTCGAGCAATTTGTTTTTCTTCAGAAAAATCTGATCAAGCGACGATAAGTGAGAATGGAATAGATAAAATTAATGATTGGCTTGGTATGGATGTTCCTGATGTCTACTCCCAAGGACTATCTGAGTTTGTAATGGCTGCTGGAGTTAAGCTTCTTCATGAGTTTAAACCTGATATTATGTATTTATCTACAACAGATTTTATTCAACACAAATATGCACCAGGTGATCAAGTGGCAAATACATTTTATGCTATGTTTGATAAATATATTGGAGAATTAAATATAAATAATAATTCAATTATTATCACTGCTGATCATGGCATGCAACCTAAGTCAAAAGCTGATGGTTCACCTAATGCAATATATCTCCAAGACATTTTAGATAAAAAATTTGGAAACAATTCTTCAAAGGTAATTCTTCCAATTACTGATCCTTATGTAGTACATCATGGCGCCCTTGGATCATTTGCAACAATTTATTTAGAGGATAAATCTAAAATCAATGAAGCAATGGAAGAGATAAAAAAAATAAAGGAAATAGAAGTTGTTGTTTCTAATGAAGTCGGGTGTGAAGAATACGATTTACCAAAAGATAGAATGGGAGATATTATTTGTATGTCTTCCCAATATGTGACTATAGGTTCATCTGAAAGCTCTCATGATCTGAGTAAGTTAAAAGAGCCACTGCGTTCACACGGAGGACTTCATGAAAGAGAGGTGCCTTTTATCTCTAATAAAAAAATCAATTCTTTTTTAAGTGATAAAAAGTTAAATAATTACGATGCATTTTATTATGCAATAGCAGGAGCAATGTAATGACAAATATAATTAAGCACCAATCTATGAGAATTGCTGGAAAAAAAGTAGATGCAGAAAAAAATATTAATGTGCACTATCCTTACACAAATGAAATAATTGGCACAGTACCAGCTGGCAGTGCTGAGCATGCTAAACAAGCATTAGACATTGCAACTAAGTATCAACCAAAGTTAACTCGATATGAGAGACAGCAAATATTACAAAAAACAGCTGAAGAACTTGTCAGAAGAAAAGAAGAAATATCAGATGTGATTACATATGAATTAGGGATATCAAAACAAGATTCACTATATGAAGTTGGAAGAGCTTTTGATGTTTTTTCACTAACTGCACAGTTGTCTATTTTGGATGATGGTGAAATATTTTCATGCGATTTAACTCCACACGGCAAAGCAAGAAAAATATTTACTGTAAGAGAACCTCTTAGAGCTATATCTGCTATTACACCTTTTAATCACCCGCTTAATATGGTCGCTCATAAAATTGCACCTTCAATTGCGACAAATAATTGTATGGTATGTAAACAGACAGAACTAACACCTATGACAGCAATGCTACTAGCAGATATCTTATATGATGCGGGTCTTCCTCCTGAAATGTTTTCAGTTATCACTGGCTGGCCTCAAGATATTGGTTTAGAAATGATACAAAATCCAAATATTGATCTCATTACTTTCACAGGTAGCGTTGGGGTTGGTAAATATATTGCTGAACAAGCAGGATATAAAAGAACAGTTTTAGAATTAGGAGGCAATGACCCTCTAATAGTTTTAAATGATTTAAGTGATGATGATTTAAAAAAAGCGGTGGAGTTAGCAGTAACTGGAGCAACAAAAAATTCAGGACAAAGATGCACAGCTGTTAAAAGAATTTTATGTCAAAATAAAATTGCTGATAAATTTGTTGAAATGGCGTTAGAGAGAGCTAAAAAAATTAAATTTGGTGACCCAATGAATTTATCTACTGATTTAGGGACAGTTGTAAATGCTGAAGCAGCAGAACTTTTTGATAAGAGAGTATCGATGGCTGAAGAAGAAGGAGCAAAAGTTTTATACCATCCTGGAAGAAAAGGAGCGCTTCTACCTCCTATTGTTGTTGATCATGTTGATTATAAAAGTGAATTGGTTTTAGAAGAAACATTTGGACCAATTATTCCTATTATCCGTGTTCCAGATGAAGATGAAGAAGTAATAAAAATATCTAACTCTACGGCTTTTGGTCTATCATCGGGTGTTTGTACAAATAATTTTATGAGAGCTAAAAATTATATTAAAAATCTTGAAGTAGGCACTGTAAATATCTGGGAAGTTCCAGGCTATAGAATTGAAATGTCCCCATTTGGTGGAATCAAAGACTCCGGACTTGGTTATAAAGAGGGTGTTATTGAAGCAATGAAAAGCTTTACTAATGTTAAAACTTTTTCTCTTCCTTGGTAGAGAAATACACCCTAGTATTAAAAATTAATTATTCAAAATATTTAAATAATGAAAAAAAATTTCAGATTTTTTGATAACAGGCAAAAATATTTATTATTTGTGACAACCACGAATGAAAAAAATGTAATTGCTGATAATATCCACCCACATATTAAAAAAATTAAACCTACTAAACCTGCTCTAAAAATATTTGATGCTGGTATGGGAGATGGCTCGCTCTTGATGAATGTGATGAGACAATCACATCAAGAGTACCCAAATATTCCTCTTTTGATATCGACAAAAGAAATTAGTATGGAGGACGTACGATTGGGTTTAGAAAAATTACCCGATAGATTTGTTGAACATAAAAATACAGTTTTCATAATATCAAATCTTCATTATGCAGAAGCGGCTGACTTACAATCAAGAAACCCAAACAAACAAAAACAAATTAATTGGAAGTATGTAAAATTAAAAGGCAATTCATCTATTGATTTTGCTAATCAACTAAGAACCCTTAATCCTTTTTTAGAAAAAAATTGGCAAATAGAGAGAGCTGCTATAACAGGAAATCCAACTTATAAAACTCCTTCAGTTTTAGTGATATACCGTGATGATCAAGAGTTTGTTCTAAGCGATTTAATTCCAAGTAAACCTAACCCATCAAATAAGTTTGATTTAATTATTGCTTCACAACCTTATCGTTCAAGAATTTCAGCAGAAAAAAAAGCTAAATACGTTATCAATCCAATGATCAAGGCACTTGCACCTAAAGGTCAATTAATCATTATTCACGCAGCTGGAAAAGATCCTGCTAATCAAATAATTAAAAAAATATGGCCTAAAGAAAATCCCTTCCCAGCTCTGGCGAGTGAGATTACAAAATATTTAAAATCAAATCTTCCAAAAGAACAATTACAAAAATTAAGTTTCTTAAAGAAAAAAATAATTCGATGTAAGCTGCGAGCCCTCCCTAATGAAATACAAGGAGGAATTGCTACATCAGTAATATTCTCTGCCTGGAACGTTGCTATTTATGTGAATCAAATTGATGATTCTAAAGTGCTAGATGAAGAAAAAAATCAACGATATCAAAAAATAGTTTCTTCAATTATTAATAAAAATAATGGTTTATATTTTAATAATGAAATATTTGTAATAACAAAAAGTTAAACTTTAATTATCCGTAAACTAATTAACGTCTGTTTTAAAGAATCTTAACTGTGAATTAATTTTATGTAAAATTACTGGATCAACATGTGTATCCGATAAGTGAATAATTTTCATAAGTTAAAAAGTAGTTTTAAAATAAATATATTTTTTAAATTCTTTTTGTAAGTCTATACTTACTCTTGCATGTACTTTGCCTTGTCGTCCTTGAAATGAACTTTTTTCTTCAATGGGAAATACTCCTTCATGCCATACGTTAGGGTGGATATATAATCCTTGCGAACCATCAAAATAAAAAGCTTTAAAATCTCCAACTTGGACGTCATCACCTGGTAAAGCTAAGGGAGAGATAAAAGGACTTTTTATTGAGGGATAGAAAAGTTGTCCCCCATCAGGATGATAATTAACATGCCATATATAAATATGTTCTGGAAGTTTATATTCTGTAATTGGCTCACTACCAGGAGGTAAGGCATGCCCCAGTATATATTTGCCGTCTACTTCATAATCGCTCTTATGTTGAACAGCATTGTTTTGACCATACAAGGTGCTACCGTCCCACCAAGCATCAAACGATCCTTCGGTACTACCCGCCTCATTTCCTGTGCCTTCATCAATCTCACGCCAACCTTGTTTCGGCCATGTTACAACCTCAATATCACTATTTTCATATGAGTCGATAAGATATCCATACCCTTTAAGGGTTTCATTGGTAGCTTGAATTAAAGGAATTTCAACCGCGTCTGCACTACTCATAAATTGATTTTTAAATCACTAATAACTTCTTTAACAGCAACAAGTGTATTCCTCATATCTTGATCATTTAAATTTCCAATACATCCAATACGAAAAGTATCTGCAACAGTTAATTTGCCAGGATAAATAAGAAAGTTTTTATCGCTAAGAGCATTATAAAATTTTTGAAAATTAAAATTTGGATCATTTGGTTGTTTAAATGTTATAATAATTGGAGCTTGCAAATCATCAGGTAAGAGTTGTTCAAATCCAATTTCTCTCATCCCTTCACAAATTATCTTACAATTATTTTTATATCTCTTGTGACGTCCTTCAATTCCACCTTCTTTTTTATGTTCTGCAATCGCTTGATTGAAAGCTGCTAAAACATGTGTTGGTGGGGTAAAGCGCCATTGTTTGTTTTTTTCCATAGCTACCCATTGATCATACAAGTCTAAACTTAAAGAGTGACAATTGCCTTTTGCTTTTTCTATCACTTCATTTTTCATTAAAATAAATCCTACGCCTGGCACACCCTCAAGACATTTATTTGACGACGCAGCAACAGCATCAAAAGTAACATCTTTGCTACTTAGAGGAAGGGCACCAAATGCACTCATAGCATCTATAAACAAAGATAAGTTTTTTCTCTCAACGAGATTTGCAATATCGTTTATGGGATTCAATATTCCTGATGTTGTTTCGCAATATACCGCAAAGACATGTGTGAGTTGTTTATTATTATCAATAATTTCCTCTAACTTTCTCATGTCATGAGGTTCATGCTCGGCAACTTCGTATTCAATGGTATTTCTATTTAAATAAGTACACATTTTTTTCATTCGTTGACCATAAGCCCCATTAATGAGAATTAAAATGTTTGCATCCTGAGGAGTCAATGAGCTTACCATAGATTCCACAGCAAAAGTTCCGCTGCCTTGCATAGGCACACATTGATAATTATTTTCTCCATCAATTAAATTAATTAATGAATCACGAATAGATTGATTTAAATCAATAAATTTTTGATCACGTGAGCCCCAATCATGAAGCATTGCTTCTTTTGTACTAAGAGATGTTGTAAGTGGACCAGGAGTTAAAAGTTTTTTATCCATTAATTTTTATAATCATCTCTTAAATTGTTATAGAGGTCTTATCAAATAGTTTAACTTACATTTGTAAAAAATATTCTTATAAGTTAAAATATATTTATGTCTGACAATATTGTTAACTACTTACTAGAGTTATTAGAAAAAAAAGGCTCTGATATTCAATACGGTAATGAAGATGTTACCCAACTAGAGCATGCTCTTCAATGTGCTGAATTAGCAGAACAACATAATAAATCAGATGCTTTTATTACTGCAGCTTTACTTCATGATGTTGGTCATCTTTTATATGAAGATGATGATCCAATTCATCAAGGAAAAGACGGTGTACATGAAGATTTAGGAGCGAATTATTTAGAAAAATATTTTGGTGAGGAAGTCACACTTCCTATTCGAGCACACGTGGCATCAAAGAGATATTTGGCATCTGTAGAAGATGGTTATTATGATGACTTATCAGAAGCATCTAAAAAATCGCTGAAGGTTCAAGGCGGTATTTTTTCAAAAGAGGAAGCTGAGGAGTTTATTAATAAGCCTCAGATGAAAGAAGCAGTAGAAATGCGACGTTTTGATGATCAAGCTAAAATATTAAACAAAGAAACGCCAACTGTTGAACATTTTCGAAAGTACGTTGAAAATTCTTTTCAAGCAAATTCAAACTAATTATGTTTGATAGCTATGACTATATTGATTCTTCAAAATTTACTGGAAAAATCATTTTAACATCTTTTCCTGGATTAAATAATGAAGGCCAGTTTGATGAAAAAATTTTAATTTACCAATTGGAGGCTTTTTCCAACAATCAATGTAGCTCGATAACTTCATTTGTTGAGGATAAGGAATTTGATGCCTTGTGTGATAAAAAATTATTTGTTGAGAAAATTTACACTCATCATTTGAAGTGGTATCATATGCCAATTGCTGACTTGGGTGCTCCAAATCAAGACTTTAAATATAAATGGGAGACAACAAAAGTATTACTCAAAAATGAATTACTAGAAGGACAAAATGTTATCTTTCATTGTCGTGGAGGAAAAGGACGGGCTGGAACAATAGCTGCAATTCTTTTAGTGGATTTTGGTCATGAAAAAAAAGAAGCGATTGATCTTGTAAGAGAAAGAAGAAAAGGGGCAATAGAAACAAAAGTTCAAGAAGATTTTATAGCTGCTTACCGAGCAGTTAATTAAAAAGATACACTCAGATTAAAAATATTTTGAAGAATAAATAATAAAAATATTGAAATGATAGCTGCTATTATTGGAAGCGTAAACCAACCAATTGTAATTCTTCCTGCAATACCCCATTGGACTTCTTTTCCTCCTTTTAATAAACCGATTCCAATGACAGCTCCGACAACGGCCTGAGAACTTGAGACGGGAACAAGAGGAATTGAAGGGAGGTTTATTGATTGTAAAAAATTGCTTATTCCTTGAGAGGCAAATAAAAATAGAACAATTGAATGAGAAATAACGACAATAAACGCTGCAACTGGTGACAATTTTAATAAGTCATTTCCAACGGTGAACATCACTCTTTTAGAGTAAGTAAAAACACCAACAGCAATTGCTATTCCGCCAAGTAAAAATAATTGTTCTTTAGAACTAAAAACAAAAAAACTAGAAATTGATATATCGGTAAAAGGTGAGATAGGGACAAAGACACCCATCACATTGGCAATGTTGTTTGCTCCTAAACTATACGCACCAAAAGCTCCAGCTAATAGAAGGGCTGTTCTGGTATATGCATCAAGTCGTAAAATATGTAATTTTCGTTTTAATAAAAAATTTTTTGTCAGTGTAAAAAAACCCATGGCAATTAATCCTGCTATCACAGGGCACAGAACCCATGTTCCCAAGATTGTAATCAGTACTTTTATATTGGTTGTTGACCCCGTATATAAATTCCATCCAACAATAGCACCGACAATCGCTTGTGTTGTGGAGACAGGTAAACCAGCTTTAGTCATAAGATACACTGAAATTCCTGCTGCTACACAAGCTGCAAAAGCACCAGGTAAGGCATTTATTGCTCCCAGCTTACCTAATGTTTCAGTTGTTCCTGCACCACTTATAATAGCACCTAATATAACAAAGATACTACACACAATTGCGGCAGTTTTAAAACGCACCATTCGTGTTCCAACAGCTGTTCCAAAAACATTTGCCGCATCATTTGCTCCTAAAGACCACCCAAGAAATAATCCACCTAAGAGAAATATAATAATCGAAATGTCCATTAATTATTAAACGGATCGTTTAATTGCATAGATTTGCACTTCATCAGCAATATCTTCTGCTTGATCACAAATGCGATCAATTTTTTCGACGAAATATCGCAAATGCATTTTTTGATCCAAAGGAAGTTCTGAGTCAAATATTCTGCGAGCTAAAGCACTAAATTTAATATCAGATTCTTTTTCATAAAACGTAACTTTATGACCATTATCCCGCACCGTTTTAATATCGCGGAAAAATGAACGCACAGTTAAGCAAAGCGCTTCGACACAATTCACTACAGTATCTGTTAAATCAATTAAGTCTTGATGAAACTCTTTTGGAAAATCTGGTTTTTGAATAGAGAAGTGATAACAGTTCCCTTGGTACATACCAATTATTTCATCCATATGCTCTAATAGTCGTAAAACATCACTTCTGGCATCAGGTATCAAGGTTTCTTCATATAGAGTATGCTCAACTTCTTTTGTTATTTTATCAGCTTTACTCTCCATCTCTTTTACTTTTTCAACCATTTCATCAAATTTACCATTGGCAGAATGATTAAGATAAGTGGGCACTACACTTTTAAATACGAGTCCTACTTCAGAGAGAATATCAACGAAACCATCAATTTCTCTTTCCAGTTTTTTTGTATCACTGAATAAAGAGTTACTTTTTAATCCAAACATCTTGAGCTTATAGAACTTTTGAATAAAAAATAAAGAAATCTTACATTTTTGTTACAATTAAACAAAATTTCAAATTACTGTAATATAAGAAATATAATAATTTAATTAATTTAGGAGCTTCAATGAGTCTTATTACAACAAATAATTTAAAGTGGTTAAGCACTGTTTTAATTTTAACCGGGATACTTCTTACTAATCTAAATAATTATCCTCTTAATATTTTTATTCATGGACTTGGTGCCATCGGTTGGTCAATTGCAGGATTAATAACTAAAGATAAAGCATTGATGACTAATTTTGGTTTACAGATTCCTCTTTTTGTAATTGGATATACATATTATTTGTCATAATTTTTAGATGACAGTAATTACTAAACCACTGGCTGTCCGGTTTTGGCATCAATCATAAAGCTTAAGTACTGATCAGTGCAATCTTCCCATGTAAGCTTTAATGCAAACTTTCTGCAATCATCTCTGTTAACTCTTAATGCTTTTTGAATCGATACCTCTAAATTTTCATCTAAGCTATTTATATTGGAATTAGCTAAAATATCTTTTGGTCCTGTGACAGGAAATGCTGCTATAGGTGTTCCAGAAGCAAGCGACTCTAATATAACATTTCCAAGAGTATCTGTTTTGGAAGGAAAAACAAATACATCAGCATCAGCATAATATTTTGCAAGATCTTCTCCTGTTTTTAATCCAACAAATTCAATTTCAGGATATTTACTAATATATTTTTTTAACTCCGGACCATCGCCAACAACAATTTTTTTATAATTACCTTTAATATCTAAAAATTCTTTTATATTTTTTTCGATGGCAACTCTTCCTACATAAGTGAGTCTTATTTCTGTATCTGATCTATTTCTCTTTATGGGATTAAAGAGATTTGTATCCACCCCTCTATTCCATAGTTTAAGATTTTTAAATTTATATTTTATAAGTTCATCAATCATTGAGTTAGATGGAACAAGTACATTCACAGAATGCTCATGTAGTCGTTTTAGTATGGAATATGTAAAGGTTCTTGGGATAAAAAAACGTTGTTTAATGTAATCAGGAAAACGCGTATGAAATGAAGAAGTTACTTTTAAATTCTTTTGTAATGAAATTTTTTTTCCAGCAAAGCCAACAGGACCTTCCGTGATAAGGTGAATTATATCTGGGTCATATTTTGTAAAGAAATCATTTGTAATGTTTTTTGTATTATAAGAAAATTTAATTTCTTTATACCAAGGATAACTAAAGTTACTAAACATCTCTGGATGTAAAACCTCAACATCAAAACCTTTTTTATTTAATAGAGGAATAATGTTCTTAAAAGTTGTTACAACTCCGTTAACTTGTGGATCCCAGGCATCACTTATTAAAGCGATTTTTTTAGGCGGCATTCTCTTTCATTTTCTTTTTTTCTTCAAACGAAATAAGTTTCAATCTTTCTCTCTCTTCTGCCCAGTTTAAAATAGATAAGTCTCCAATTTCATCTTCCACTAGAGCAGTACAGCTTTCAATCCAATCGCCGTCATTACAGTACAGTACACCATTTAATTCTTTTATTTCTGGTCTATGAATATGACCACAAACAACTACATCGGCATTCTCTCTTCTTGCTCTATCGGATACAGCAAATTCAAAGTTACTTATAAAATTAGTTGCGTGCTTAGTTTGTTTCTTAAGGTATTGTGACAGTGACCAATATGAAAATCCAAGTTTTCTTCTGACAAAATTTACAACATTATTTAATTTAAGCAAAAGTTCATAAAGTGCTGAACCAATTTTTGCTAACCATTTTGCATTTATAATAACAGCATCAAATTCATCACCGTGAGTAATAAGCACTTTTCTTCCATCCGCTAATGTGTGACGATC